>DASWKS010000308.1:0-4646 GCA_036396495.1 Gemmatimonadales bacterium | reverse complement strand
CCGAAGATCGGCTTGCGGGAGCCGTTGGCGATGATGTCCGAGGCCATCCCCATGGCGGGGAGGATCAGGATGTAGACCTCGGGGTGGCCGAAGAACCAGAACAGGTGCTGCCAGAGCAGCGGCTGCCCGCCTTCGGCCGGCAGGAAGAAATGGGTTCCCAGCGTCTGGTCGAACAGCAGCATGATCAGGGCGCCCGACAGGATCGGCATGGCCAGCAGCACCAGGATCGCCGTAATGAACAGGGCCCAGATGCTGAGCGGCAGGCGGAACCAGGTCATGCCCGGCGCCCGCAGGTTGATCACGGTGGAGATGTAGTTCACCGCCCCCAGGATCGAGGACAGGCCCAGCACGATCAGGCTGACGCACCAGATCTGCTGGCCCAGGCTCACGCCGGTGTATTCCGGGTTGGCGCTGAGCGGGGCGTAGCTGGTCCAGCCGGCGGAGGCGTGGCCGCCCTCCACGAAAAACCCCGCGATCATCAGGATGCCGGCCGGCACCGCGATCCAGAACGAGGCCATGTTGAGCCGGGGGAACGCCATATCCGGCGCGCCGATCTTGAGCGGGATCAGGTAGTTCCCGAACACGCCCACCAGGAGCGGCATGATGGCGAAGAACACCATGAAGGTGCCGTGCATGGTGACCAGGGAGGTGTAGAACTCCGGCAAGACGACCCCGCCCGGGGCCATCGTCTCCGGGAGCACCCCGCCGCCCGGCATGGGCTGGTTGGGATACCCCATCTGCCACCGGATCACCATCGCCAGGATCCCGCCCAACAGCAGGAACAGCAGGCTCATCAGCAGGAACTGAATGCCGATGATCTTGTGGTCGGTGGAGAAGATGTATTTGCGGAGGAAGGTCCGGTCATCCGCATGGGCGGGGTGGGCTTCGCCGGGCTGGGCCGCGATCGTCGTCATAGGTCGTCCTACCGGAGGGCTACGGTTCGGGAGCGTTCACCGAGCCACTGCTGATACGACTCCTCGGTGTGGACGGTGACCACCGCCCGCATCTTGTAATGGCCCAGGCCGCACAGCTCGGCGCAGGCCAACTCGTACTCGCCCGGCTGGGTGGCCTGGAACCAGACCCGGATCTGCATGCCGGGCACCGCGTCCTGTTTGACGCGGAACGCGTGCACGTTGAAGGAATGAATGACGTCCTCCGAATTGAGTGTCGCCACGACTGGCCGCCCCACCGGCACGTGGATCTGGTTCCGAATCGTGAAATCATCGCCGGTCTCGAGCGCGCCATCCGGGCCGGGGTAGGTCACGTTCCATTCGAACTGCTTGGCGTGAATCCCGATCGGAAGGGCGCCCTCCGGCACGCTGTTGTGGCCCTTGATGTGGGTCCACACCCGGCCACTCAGCAGCCCGATCACCACGACCGTCACGGCGGGGATCGCGGTCCAGATCACCTCGGCCTTGAGGCTGCCGTGGGTGTAGTGGGCGACCCGCCCCGGACGGCTCCGGTACTTGAACAGGAACCAGATCAACCCGACCTCAACGACCACGAAGGCGATCGCGGTGACGATCAGGATCCCGTAGTAGATCCGATCGATGTCACCGGCGAAGGTCGATGCGCCGGGAGGCAGCATCCAATCCATCGTCCCTCCTCAGGCGGTCTTGGGAGCGAACGAGAAGTCCGCGGTGGCGGAACCCCCGTCGGGCACGGTGACCGACATGGTCTGGGTCCCCAGCTTCTCGTGCCAGGCCTCGATCTCGTAGGTCCCGGCGGGCAGGCCGGTGATGCGGAAGCTCCCGTCCTCGCCCGACACGGCGTAGAACGGATGGCTCATCACCCCCACGTACGCGTTCATCCAGCCATGCACGTTGCACTCGAGCGGCACCATCACTTCGGGCGTGTCGAAGGTCCGGGTGGTCTTCATGCCCTCGGTGGGCTGGCTGATGTTGAAGCCGCGGTTGGCGGACGGCACCGCCTTGATGTTGTGCAGCACCGGGTCGCTGTTGCGGATCTCGATCGGCTGGCCCGCCATCACCCCGAACACCCGCGGGTGGTACAGGCACCCGTTCTGGTCGATCACCACCGCCTCGGCCGGCGCGGTGAAGGTAGCGCCGGCGGGCAGGCCGCTCTTCACGTACACGAAGACGTTGGCCAGGTTGCCGTTGGTCACCACCACCTGGGGGTCGGTTATCCCGCCGGTGTGCTTGGCCTTGCAGGCGGCCTCTTCGCTCATGTCGATCAGGGGATTGACCGGCGTGGTGCCGGTGAATTTCACCGTCCCGGTGACGGTGGCCGACCCGGCCGGCGCAGCCGACGGCGGAGCCGGCGGTGCGCCCCCTTCGTTCGAGGCCCCGCCCTTCTCCCCACCACATCCGGCGAGGAGCAGTCCGCCGCATAGCATCACTGTCAATGACTTCATGATTCCTCCGGCTTTCGGCCTAGGCCTGGTTTCGTTCCCGCCGCTGAGCCCTGATGACAACGAAGAGACCGAGTCCCGCGGTGAGCAGCACCGCGATGACCGGCTGGACATACACCCGACCGGGTGTGGGGACATCGAGATAGATCGCGTACCATGCGCTGACGGCGCCGCGGACCGGATCCTCGCCGTTGGAGCCGTCGGCCGCGTAAAACGCGATGGGAATGGCCGTTCCGGTGGAGAACGCGGGACCCGCGCCGGTATCGGCCGGCACCAGAGCCCGGGTGAGCTGTAATTGCCATTCGCCCTGGTCGAAACGCGCCGCATGAGTCACCTGCGCCGGGCCGGCGCTGGGGGCGAACTGCCCCAACCCGGTTCCCGACCCTTCCTGCACCCTATCCGGTTCGCTGCTCCAGCGCCAGAGATGGACCGGCCGCCGGGTGGTACCGCCCAGGAAATAGGGCCGTTCCGCGTCCTCCGACACCCGCTCCGGGAACTGCAGGGCGAACCAGTCCGGACCGTTGACCAGGGCGGTGGTGTCGTCCCGGGCCACGGTGCGACCGATCCGGTCGAGCCACTCCTGCCAGGCGCCGTCCGGGCTCTTCGACGGATCGCTCCATGATAACCGGATGGCCAGGCGCTGGCCGTCGTGCATGGCACGAACCCAGACTCCGTCCACGTTGGGCGTGAACCAGCGCGGCGATCGGATGATCTGGCCCACCAGCGGGATGTAGAACGGCTCCAGCGCGGCCCAGGCGCTATCGCCCGGATCGGTCGGCAGGGTCTCGGCCCGATGAGCCCGGATCACCTCGCGCACCACCGGAGCCCGCTCGGGCGACAGGCTCCGGACGTACTGGGCCACGTGCCACAGCTGCTCGTCGGTGATGATGTTCGACTCGATGACATCGCTGAACGACGGCATGGGCGTGCCGTCGAGCCCGGTCCGGAGCCGGGCGTAGATCTCCTCCACCGAACTGCCCCCGTTGAACTGCCAGCTCTCGGTGAGATCGGCCGCCCGAATCGGGAAGTCGAGATCGTCGGTCAGGGTGGGGGCTGAGGTGCCGTCGCCCCGGCCCTGCTGGCCGTGGCATTTGAAGCACTCCAGCTTGCGAAAGGTCTCACGCCCGTCGGCCACGGTCTCGGCGCTCGACCCGGGCGCCCGTCCCAGGCTGACCTCCTGCACCTTGGCGGTCTGGAAGAAGCGGGAGAAGGTCTTGAGATACGTCACCAGATCGTCCCGCTCCCGGTCGGCCAATTTGCTCTTCCATTCCGGCATGGCGGTGCCGGGCATCCCCTCGTCGATAATGCGCCTGATATCGGCGTCGGTCGGGATAGAACCACTGGCGGTGCTCCGGATCTGATAGACGCCCTTGGTGAAATCGCGGGGCCGGGGGAGCATGTAGGCCGCCGCATCGCCATCGCCGGCCCCGGTTTCGCCGTGGCAGCCGGCACACCATTTCTCGTAGGTCTCCTTCCCGGCGGGAGCCTGAGCCTGGAGGGCGGAGGGACAAAGGAGGAGAGCGAGAGTGAATGCAGAGTGCCCAATGCCCAGTGCCCATAGCAGAGGGGCAGGCAGGGGGGATAAGACGGTTGCCGGTCTCCCCCCAGCCGTACCTCTGCATTGGGCACTGGGCATTGGGCACTCTGCATTCCCTCTAGTCATGCTCCCCCCCTCCCACCTCCCACCTCCGAGGAGAAAAGCCCGATTGTTGATAGAGGAAGATGATGACCGCCCAGATCTCATCCTCGGTCAGAAAGTCCTCCCATACCGGCATGGCCGAATTCCAGGGCGTGCCTTCGCGCGGGAGCCCCGGGCCGCCCTTGGCGATACGCCAGAACACGAAGCTCTCGGTCAGCTGGGCGATGTTGCCTGGATCGTCGAACGCCAGCGGCGTGGGGCTGAAGCCGGTGCCGAAGTGCCCCTTGCCGTCCAGCAGGTCCCCATGGCAGGGCAGGCAATTCTGGTAGTACACCCGCCGACCGGTGCGGTAGTGTTCGGCGAGATCACCGCGGGAGCGGAGCGGATTCTCGAGGCCGGTGAGCGAGATCGCCCGGCCCTTGAAGCTGATCTGGGACGGCGGCGCGGGGTGAATGCTGCGCAGCTGGATCGGCGCGGCCACCCTGGGCCGGGCCTGCTGGAACGCGGCGAACCCCACCGCCAGCGGTACCAGCACCAGCAACGCGGCGCGCAGCCCCCGCAGGCTGGGCTGGACCAGCGTCGCGTGGATCGGCTGCTTGAACCGGCGCCAGCGCTCTTCTTCGTCGCTCACATAAA
>DASWKS010000307.1:0-3499 GCA_036396495.1 Gemmatimonadales bacterium | reverse complement strand
TGCACGATCTGCCGGTGCAGATGGGTGGGGGTGGCGACGATCACCGCATCCACGTCGGACTTTCCCAGGACGGCATGGTAGTCAGGAGTGCCTTCCGCGCCGGGGGCCCGTTCCAGGGCGGTGCGCAGCCGGGAGGGGTTGCTATCGCATACCACCCCCACGGTCACATCCGGCAGCTGCTGCAGCTCTCCGATGATCGCCCGGCCCTGTCGGCCGGCCCCAATCAGCCCGACGCGCTGAGGCGCCACCAGCCGGACCGGTTCAGTCGGCAGCGGATCGGGCAGCAGGGAGATCCCGCTGAGGGCGCCTGCCGTCTGGAGCAGAAAGGATCGGCGGTCGGTGGGGGCCATATCGGAAGGTGATCGCGTAGGGCTCGCGGCGGCAAGACCGCGGGGTACTTTACGAGATGGCTCTCAGCCGCAGAACGTTCTTCACGGCCTCCCTCGGCGCGCTGGGTGCGGCGCATTACGCCCGGACCGCAGCCGCCCTCGTCAACCAGCAGGCTGCGTCCGCCGGTTTCGATCCCTGGCTCGAGATCGACGCCGAGGCATTACGCTGGAATGCGAGTGCGGTGGCTCGGCTGGCCGGCGGTCGCCCCATCCTCGCGGTGCTCAAGAACAATGCGTACGGCCTGGGCCTGGCCGAGGTCGGCCCCGTACTCGAGGCCCATCCCGCCGTGTACGGGATGGCGGTGGTGCGGGCGGCGGAGGCCATGGCGCTGCGAGCAGCCGGGGTGCGAAAACCGGTGCTGCTGATGGGGCGCTGCAGCGAGGAAGAAGCCCTGGAGCTGGCCCGGGCCGAGGTCCGCCTGGCGGCCTTTGGCGACGATGCCGGGTCTCGACTCAGCCGGGTGGCCGGCCGTCTGGGGCGGCCGTTAGGCGTCCACCTCTACCTCGACACCGGAATGGGCCGGATGGGCACATCGCACCGGGTCGCGTCCGAGTGGATTGCTGCGCTGGCGGCGGGGCGGGACCTCCGCATCGAAGGTGTTTTCACCGAGTTGACGGAAGACCCCGACTTCGATCGGGAGCAGGTCACCCGGCTGGAACGGCTGGCGGCGGGAGCGAAGGCCCGCGGAGTGACGCTGGGCCCGCTTCATGCCGCGTCCTCCGCGGCGGTGACCCATCAGCCCGAGACCCATCTCGACATGGTCCGACCCGGACTGGCTCTGTACGGCGGCTACGTCAGCCCGGACGCGCCTTTGCGGGCCGAGCTGCGGCCGGCCTATCGTCTACGGGCTCCGGTCATTCGGGTCGATCAGCTGCAGCCGGGAGATGGGGTGAGCTATCACCGGCGCTGGAAAGCCACGCGTCCCACCTGGATTGCGGTGCTTCCCGTCGGACACGTCGACGGCTATCCCAGCGGTGCGGTGAAGGGCGCTCAAGTACTGATCGGCCGGCGGCTGTATGGCGTCATCGGCAGCGTGAGCGCGAGTCACACCATCATCGAAGTCGGTGATGATCCCACGGTCCAGGTGGGCGATGTCGCGACCCTGGTGGGTGGTGAGGATCCGGCCATCCATCCCAACGAGGTGGCGCGGCGGGCCGGCTACTCCGAGTACGACATGTTCATGCACCTGAATCCGTTGCTGCGGAGGCAGGTAGTGTAGCGCCGGTGACCGCCCTCAGATGCAGAAGTTCTTTCGTGACCGCCACACCGCCGTGAACCCGCCTCGAAAAGTGGCGCCGCCGGAGAGTTGGAGCTCGATCTCACCTCGGAGCCCGCTGTCGGCTGCGATCGATCGGATCCGGATCCAGCCGGTCCGGGCCGGCTCACACCGACCGCCCTCACAGCGTGCCCCGGACGCCTCCTCGGGCTGACGCGGCCACCGGTAGGTCCTGGGCCCGAGTCGGGTGGCGTCGCGGGGATAGATCGCCACCCGCAGTTGCGGCTGGTCCCCTCCCTCGATCAGGCTGTCGGCCGGGTCCAGCGGGTCGCCCCGGAGCACGATACTCACGGCGTAACCATCCCAGGGCGCGCAGCTCGGGGCGGCATAGGCGTGGGCGAATCCCTGCGGCGGCGAGGGAAGGGGGGACAGATCGGAGCTTGCGCTACAACCGGCGTTCCATGTCATGACCAGGATCAGAGCTCGCCCCGAGTCGATCACGGCAGGCGATACCCAGCGGGCGTCACGCTGTCGACATACATCAGGGCATCGAATTCGCGGGCCGGAATCAGGCTATCCAACACCAGTCCGTTCCGCAGGTAGTGTCGCATGACCTTGGCCCAACCCTGCGCGGCGGGCACTGCGCGCGATGAGAGCAGAAGATACGCCCCGCGCTCACCATTACTTGCCAGGGCCCTTTCGATGCCCTCCTCTGGTGGCGCAAGCATCGGCAGTACCCGGCGGGAGTTGTCCGCCACCGCCCCCCGGCCCATGAAAAAGCCGATGGAGTACACTCGGCCTGGATACGTCTCGCGCAACAGGCTACCGGTCGCACGGGCCGGACCTGCCGGAGTCATCCAGGATCCGGATCGGGCGTGATCGTTGTGCAGCCATACGACCACCTTCCTGGGGCCGCCGACCGAGTCCGCCAGCCAGGAAACAGTACGGGCCATCCACTCGTCACGACGCTGGTAGAAACGCACCGGAGCGGGCCGGCCGCTCGCCGCTGCCGTCTCCCGGCTGACCAGACGATCCAGCAGCACGCCCGCGCCAAGAAGCATCCAGCGCACGGTCCCGGTCGCTTGCGCCGCCGCCGAATCATAGAGGGCGCGGGCTGCATCGCCTTCCGCTCGCACCCACTGCCGCAGGCTGTCTGGCCCCGCCGCGGTGCGGGCGAGAAGCGTCGAATCGAGTGCGCCGACCAGAACGGCGTAAGCTGGGGCAATCCTTCGAAGGCTGTCCCGCAGGTGTCCGGGACGGCTCCGGGAGTCGGCGCCCTGGGTCTGGAGATCAAGCCCGCTCAACCAGACCGGCCGGCCCGAGCCGCGCTGTTGCCCGAGATACCGGAACAGTGGCTGGAGCTCAGCATGCTCGAAGGCGTAGGCCATGCAGCGCCGGATCGCATCGGACAAGGGGAGGCCCGGCAGCTGCGCGTTCACGGCCTCGCACTCGGCGTATCCGCTTTCGACCGCGAGAACCTCGAACCCCATCTCTTGGTGCAACCAGCGCACCAGGCCGCTTTTGAGGGTGGTGAACTGGGCGACGCCGTGACCGTTCTCGCCCAGGAGGACGATTCGGCTGTCGCCGATTGCCCGGCCGAGGTCCCGGAGATCTTCCGGAGAAAGCACCGTGTCCGGTGTGATCGGATGGAGCGCTGTACGGATCTGGGGCTCGCCCACAGGGCCGGGGGCTTGGCCCGTCGGTGCCGATGCGCAGCCACTAATCAGGGCGGCAACCAGTCCGGCTGAAGCAGCGAGGCGAGCGGGCGGTGGCGGAGCGGCTGTCATCGTCCAGGGTGTCCCCAACCAGGAGTGGGGCGCCAGCGCGTGTCATAGGTGTGAATGCTCACTTCCCGGCCGTCAGCGTCAAGCTACCGGGCCTTCTCACCGTTGG
>DASWKS010000306.1:0-2807 GCA_036396495.1 Gemmatimonadales bacterium | reverse complement strand
CACCCACCCGGGTGTCGCGTGTGACGGCCCGCGCCACGAAGCGCCAGGAGGTCAGGTTATGCGGCAGGGTGATCCGGACGACTACTTCCCCGTTCGCATCGGTCCGCAGCTCGGGGAACCAGGCGGCCAGGTCTTCGAAATCCGAACGCGGGTTGCCCGGCGAGCCCGGTCCGCCGTCGCCGCCGCCCCCGCGGCCGTCCAGGAAGATCTCTCGATATGGAGCCAGCGAGGAGTAGGTGCGAATGCCATTGGCTCGGCGGCCGTAGAAGGCGTCCATCATCGGCTCGGTCAGGTCCTCGCTCAGGGCGAAGATGGCCTCGTCCACCAGGGCCAGGGACACCTCGGCCGCCGCCGGCTTTCCGTCGGCATCGGTCACCCGCAAACGAACTTCGGCCTCGTCGCCGGGACCGTAGGCGGGCCGGTCAGTCACGATCTCCAACTGTAGCTCGCGACCGACCGCCTCGACCGGGAGCTCCAGACTGGCGGAGAGCAGCCGGCTGGCGGGAAGGTTGGTGTATTGAAACTCGCCGGTGAGCTGGGTGGATTGTGCCTGCCAGGACGCCACACTCACGAAAATGTTGGGCCGGTCGCCGGCCAGGATCGGCAGTTCGACCGTGGTGATCGGCGGGGTGAGCTCGATGACCCGCTCCCGCCGGATGCTGCTGCGCTCGACGGTGAGCAGCGCCGGGCCACCCATCGCGGACTCGATGTACAGCGTGGCGGTGTCGTAGGGGGCGTAGCCGGCCTGATCGGAACTGATCGTCAGGGCGGCCCGATTGGTTTCCAGGCGGTCCCAGAAGCCTCCCGGTTGGTAGACGTAGATCCAGCGGGAGATCTGACTGTCCTCCCCGCGGGCCTCGGTGTTCGTCAAGCGAAGCTGGTAATAGCCGGGCGTCAAGGATTCCAGGGAGGAGGTCGCCGTGCCGTCTTCGCCGGTGGCCAGCGTCGCGGCCCTGACGATCCGGTCGTACTCATAGCTCGCCCGGTCCCAGGAACGCACCTCCAGCAGCAGATTGCGCCCCGCCACTGGTTGACCCAGCAGGTCTTCCACGGCTACCTCGACTTCGAACGCCTGCCCCGGCTCTCTGAAGAAACCCCCGACGTCGAGACTCATCTGCTCGGCGGTGTTGAAGACCTTCACGACTGCGAAGGCCGAGACCGTCTGGTGGCTGCCGTCGTCGAGGGTGACTTCCACGCCCCAGGCGGTCTCGCGCAGGCCGGTCCACCAGCCGGTCCAGTACCCGGTCTCGGCGCCCAGCCTGGCGGGGAGGCTGACGCTGAACTCCCCGGCTTGATCGGTCCGCCCGAGGACGGGGTCGTCGTACGTCGGATACCAGGCGTACTGGACCTGCTCGTCCTCGGAGAACGGCTCCCACCAATAGCCATAGAACTCGGCCAGCTCGTACAGCCGGACCTCGAGCTTAGCGTCGGGCACCGGCTCACCGAGGAAGTACTGGGCCTGGACCTCGACCGGGATGAGATCGCCGGCCACGTAGCCACCGGCCTCCGTGGTGATCTCCAGCGCGATATCGGGCTTACGGTAATCCTGTACCTGGAAGAGGCCCTGGTAGGCCTCGCCGTTGAGGTCGGCCTCCAGGGTGTACTCGCCCAGGCTGGCGCCGGCGCCCACGCTGAATTGGCCGTGGGCGGTGCCGAACTCGTTGAGCACGAGGACCTGAGTGTCGAGCAGGTTGCCGCGGGCGTCGAGAATCCGGAGGGGGACCTCGGACCCCTCGGCGAGCAGCCGGTACAGGGCGTCCTGGTCCTCCCGCACGATAGCCTTGAAGAACACCGTCTGCCCCGGCCGGTAGATGGGCCGGTCAGTATAGATGTAGGCCAGATGCTCCTTGATGGTCCCTGGCCGGGTGAATCCCCACGGGCTGTCGTCCGAGGAATACACCCGCCACGCATTGTCTACTCCGGCAACGGTGCTCCCGCCCTCCGGCGTACGCCCGTGGATGATCAGCGGCACGTCCCCCGGCGCCAGGGTGGTTTCGAAGAGACCGTTATCGTCGGTGAGCCCTTCCCGGACCAGCCGGCCGTCGGTGGCGAAAACCCGGATCTCCATGTCGGGGACGATCTCACCATTGATCTCCGAAGCCCAGACCAGCAGCTGGCGGCCGGCGCGCTTCACCGCCAGGGTGTAGCGGGAGAGGACGATGGCCATTTCGTCTTCCACCCGCCCATCGCTCCGCAGGCGCAGCAGATACAAGCCCGGTGGGACTTCCTCCGGGATGATCAACTGCTCCATGCCGCTTTCACTGGTCCTTACACCGGCAGTCACTTCCCAGCTGTAAGTCAGCTCGGGTTCGCCTGGAACATCGGCCAGGCGCGGGTCGCTGAAACTGGTATTGAGGCGTGCCAACGCGGTGAACTGCTGGCTGGAGAGTTTGTGCAGCTCGAAAGTCACCAGCGTGGGGCCGCGGTTGGGCAGACCGAACTCGAGCGATCGACTGCCCTCCGCGTCCACGACCTGGACCTTGGCGCCCCAATTGCCGAAGGTGCCGTAGTAATCGAAGTAGGACAGCGAGAAACTCCAGGAGAAAGGCACCTGGAAGACCGGCGTGCCTTCCGCGTCCTGCGCTTCCTGCCCTATCGTGGCGGTGTAGTCCGCGTTGTAGTCCAAAAGCTCCTCGAGGTGGTAGGTCATCGTGTTTGCCTGCCAGCTGAAGTGCCCCGGGACGGCGGGGGAGAGGCTGAAGGCGGCTTCGACCCGGTCCTGGTCCATCGGCCGGTCGAAGGTCACCTCGATGGTGCGGATATCGACCGGAACCTCGATTGGATCGGGCAGGTAGGTCAGGATCGGC
>DASWKS010000305.1:0-2524 GCA_036396495.1 Gemmatimonadales bacterium | reverse complement strand
GGGCGGTTTCTGGCCAAGCGCGTGCTGGAGTTGGACGACCGCCGGGTGACGCCGGCGCATCGGCTCCATGACGGTGCCAACTTCATCCCCACCAACCGCTGGGTGCTGTTCGGGCATCACTTTGCGGCGATCGCCGGCGCGGGGCCCCTCCTGGGGCCGGTGCTCGCCGCGCAGTTCGGATTTCTCCCGGGCTTTCTCTGGCTGGTGGTCGGCGCGGTGCTGGCCGGCGCGGTGCAGGACTTCGTGATCCTCGTGGCCTCGATGCGGCGCAACGGCCGGTCGCTGCCGCAAATCGCGCGCGATGAGATCGGGACGGTAACGGGCACGGCGACGGCGGTGGCGGTCCTCTTCATCGTGGTGGTGGCCCTGGCCGGACTCGGCCTGGCCGTCGTGAACGCTCTCTCTCACAATCCCTGGGGCACCTTCACGCTCGCGCTGACGATCCCGATCGCCTTACTGATGGGGTTCTATCTCCAAAGCTGGCGTCCGGGCCGGGTGGGCGAGATGTCGGCGATGGGGGTGATTCTGCTGGTGGCGGCGGTCCTGGCCGGCCACGGGGTCGCGCATTCGTCCCTCGCGCGGTTCTTTGATCTCGAGCGGGATACGCTGGTCTGGCTGCTGGCGACCTACGGATTCCTGGCGTCGGTCTTGCCGATCTGGATGCTGCTGGTGCCGCGCGATTATCTGTCGAGCTTCATGAAGGTCAGCGTGGTGGTCCTGTTGGGCGTCGGCGTAGTGCTCATGGCCCCGACCATCCAGATGCCTCGGGTCACGGCCTTCATTTCGGGGGGCGGGCCGGTCATCCCCGGACCGATCTTCCCCTTCGTCTTCATCACGATCGCCTGCGGGGCGATCTCGGGCTTCCACTCGCTGGTGGCCTCCGGCACGACGCCCAAGATGATCGATCGGGAATCGCACGCGATGATCGGGTACGGGGCGATGCTGATGGAGAGCTTCGTGGGCGTCATCGCGCTGGTGGCCGCTTCGATCCTGATGCCCGGCGACTACTTCGCCATCAACACGAAGCTGTCGGCCGACGCGCTGGGAGCGCTCGGCTACCCGGTGGAGCACATCCGAGAGCTTTCCCGCCTGGTGGAACAGGAGGTCATGGGCCGGCCCGGGGGCGCCGTCTCGCTGGCGGTGGGGATGGCCTCGATCTTCTCGGCCTTGCCGGGCCTTTCGGCCATCCCGGGCGTGATGGCCTACTGGTATCAGTTCGCCCTGCTCTTCGAGGCCTTGTTCATCCTCACGACCATCGATGCCGGGACCCGCGTGGCGCGCTACCTCGTCCAGGAGATGGGGGGGATCCTCTACGCGCCCCTTCGGACGATCGCCTGGGCGCCTGGCGTGATCGGGGCCAGCCTGGCGGTGGTGGGAAGCTGGGGCTATCTGCTCGCCACGGGGACGGTCTCCACCATCTGGCCCATGTTCGGGGCGGCGAACCAATTGCTCGGCATGCTGGCCCTGTGCGTCGGAACCACGGTCCTCATCAAAATGGGGAAGGCGCCTTACCTCTGGGTGACGGCGGTCCCGATGGTATTCGTGGGGGTCATCACGTTGTCCGGCTGCTTCGAGCTGTTCGTGTTCTTTTCCAGTAAGGCCGTGGACGCGGGCGGAACGGACGCCATTCCCTTTTATCTGGACGCCGCGTTGGTGGCAGTGGTGGCGTCACTCGCGATGGTGATCCTGGGGGACTCGGTCGCCAAGTGGTACGGGTACCTGGTCCAGAAGAAGCCGATCACGACCAGCGAGGTCGCAGCAGACGTCGCGGGCGATCAGGGGGGGATCAAGATCCCGGCCGGGCCCTGCTGCTGAAATTTTCCCTTGATACGACCGTTTTGCCTGAGCGGAACGTAGAGTGGTATGATGCGCCCTTCGATCATACCTTTCAAAAAGGATCCGGTCACGCACGGCGCCTATGAAACCTTCCCCCAGAAAAGGCTCTTCGGTTCCGCAACCCGACAAGGCGCGGACGCCTCTCCGCCGGGCGCGGGAGCCGGGCGGGCGGGCCCGGCCACTCCTGCCCTCGTTTTCCCGCTGGCTGTCCCATCCCGTGGTGGGGCTCGGGGCGATTTTGTTGTTCGCAGGGGCCGGGCTCTACGCGCTGGCGACCCGCGCGCAGGTCGAGATCGAGCGAGGGGAACGCCAGCGCGCGGAAATGACCTTGCAGGGAGAGATGATTCGCCTCTCCGCGCTCCAGCGCCAGGTGGCGGAACAGGAACGGATGCTGGGCGGCTTGCGGGAGGAGGTGAGCCATCGAATGGGCGACATCGGCGAGGTTCGGGACGAACTGACCCGGCGTGCCGCCGAATTGGATCGCCTGCGCGCCCTCATGACGCAGCGCGAGCAGGACGCGACCGGCCTGCGCAAGGCGCTGGCCCAACGGGACGAGATGCTGGACTTCCTGCGGTCCCCCCATGTCAAGGTGGTGTCGCTGGCCGGGCAGGAACGGGCCAAGTCAGCCGGCGCGTTGTTGCTGTTCGACCCGGCGCGCAAGAAGGCGTTTTTCTACGGTTTCAACATG
>DASWKS010000304.1:0-4532 GCA_036396495.1 Gemmatimonadales bacterium | reverse complement strand
GGCCCGGATGCTGGGGGAAGCCGAGTTCGGCTCCCTGTTCCATCAGGGCGAGCGGGAGTCGCTCTACCTGGCCGACGTGGCCCGCCGGGTGATCCTGGTGGTGCTCTTCGACAACCGCACCACGCTCGGGCTGGTGAAGCTGCGGGTCCGGCGTGCCGTGGTGGACCTCTCCACCCTGTTCGAAGAATTGTTCTCCCGCGGCGGCCAGACGACCACCGTCGAAGCCGGATTCGTGGGCGAAGCCGAGGACGAGATCGACCGGCTCTTCGGAGCAATGTGAGGCCGAGACCAGCATGTCGCTGATCAACTACGCGTCGCGCGAGATCAACTGCAAGCTGGTGTACTACGGCCCGGGCCTCGGCGGGAAGACCACCAACCTGGAGTACGTCTACGAGAAGGTGGCGCCCACCGCCAAGGGCAAGCTGATCTCGCTCGCCACCGAGACCGAGCGGACCCTCTTCTTCGATTTCCTCCCCGTGGATCTCGGCACCATCCGGGGCTTCAAGACCCGGTTCCACCTCTACACCGTGCCGGGGCAGGTGTACTACAACGCTTCCCGTAAGCTGATCCTCAAGGGCGTCGATGGCGTGGTGTTCGTGGCCGACAGCCAGTTGGAACGGATGGAGGCGAACCTGGAGTCGATGCAGAACCTGTACGACAACATGGCGCAGCACGGGTACGATCTGACCAAGATGCCGTTCGTGGTCCAGTACAACAAACGCGATCTGCCCAACGCCGCGCCGATCCCGGAGCTGCAGGAGGCCCTCAATCCGGGATGGCCGGTCGAAGAGCCCGCCCGGCAGCGCGCCTTCCCTGACCCCGACCGCCCCGGCGACCTTCTCGTCCGCCAGGTGGACGGCGGCTGGGTGGAACGGGTACCCTACTTCGAAGGGGTGGCGGTGCAGGGAGTCGGGGTGTTCGACACCCTGCGGGCCATCAGCAAGAAGGTGCTGAAAGCACTCGGATAGCTCTTATGTGGACCCTCCCCAACATCATCACGCTGGCGCGGATCCTCATTACGCCCGTGATCGCGTTGTTGCCGTTCATCGAAGGCTATACCCCCAAGTTCATCTGCTTCGTGGTCTTCCTGGTGGCCGCGATCTCCGACGTCTACGACGGCCGTCTGGCGCGGAGCCGCAACCAGATCACCGACCTGGGCAAGCTGCTCGATCCGGTGGCCGACAAGCTGCTGCTGCTGGCCACCCTGATCCCGATCTACTGGATCTCCCAGGAGCGGCAGGACTTGTACGGCATCCCGGTCTGGGGCAGCATTCCGTTGTGGGTCTGCCTGCTGCTGCTGGGGCGGGAGTTCGCCATGACCGTGTTCCGCTGGTGGGCCCAGAAGCGGGGCGTGGTGATCGCGGCCCATGGTCCCGGGAAGCTCAAGGCGGCGTTCCAGAACATCTTCATCGGCGCCACCATCGCCTGGTTCGCGTTCCGCAACGCGATGAAGCCGCTGGGATGGGACAGCCCCTTCGCCCGGTTCTGGACCGACTTCCATGGAGGCTTCGTGGCGGTGACCCTGGCGGTGGCGGTGGTCCTCACCATCTGGTCCTTCATCGTCTACATCCACCGCTATCGCGACCTCTTCTCGAACTCTTCGGCCAGCACCAGCCGCTGACATCCGTGGATCTCGAAGTCGTCACCATCGGAACCGAATTGCTGCTCGGGTTCACCGTCGACACCAACGGAGCCGAGCTGGGTCAGGCCCTGGCGGCGATCGGCGCCACGATCGTGCGGCGAACCGCGGTGGCCGACGAGGCCGGCGCGATTCGCGCCGCGGTGGGTGAGGCGCTCGGCCGGACCGGGATCGTGATCACCACCGGCGGGTTGGGCCCCACCCGGGATGACCTGAGCAAGCAGGTGGTCGCCGACCTGTACGGCTGGCCGCTCCGATTCGACGAGGCCATCTGGCAGGCCCTGGTCGATCGCTTCCGACGGATGGGGCGGGACCCCTCTCCGGCCAACCGGGTCCAGGCCGAGGTGCCCGAGGGTGCGACCGTGCTGACCAACCGCTGGGGGACCGCGCCCGCGCTCTGGCTCGACGGCCCGCCGGGCCTGGTCATCATGCTCCCGGGCGTGCCTAACGAGATGCGCAAGCTGCTGCAGCACGAGGTGGTGCCGCGGCTCGGGGCCCGGGGCGCTGCCGCGGCGGGCCGGGTGGTGCGCTCCCGGCTGCTGCGCACCACCTCGATACCCGAGTCGAGTCTGGCCCAGAGGATAGGGGATCTGGAAGACGGGCTCCAGCCGCTGACCCTGGCCTATCTCCCGGGGGTCCACGGAGTCGACCTCCGTCTCACCGCCTGGCAGGTGGATTCGGACCAGGCCGACCGGCTGCTGAACGCCGGCGCCGCGCGGCTGCGGGAACTGCTGGGCCCGCTGGTGTATGGGGAAGGCGATACCGATCTCGCGACCGTGCTGCTGGATGCCATGCGGGCCCGCGGGCTCCGGCTCGCGGTCGGGGAGTCCTGCACCGGCGGGTTGCTGGGAGTGCGCGTCACGGCGATCTCCGGCAGCTCCGATGTCTTCGCGGGGAGCGCGGTCTGCTACCACAACGCGGCCAAGGCGACCCTGCTCTCGGTCGCGCCGGCGCTGCTGGAAGCGCACGGGGCGGTGAGCCAGGAAGTGGCTGCTGCCATGGCTCGAGGCGCCGCGTCCCGCTTCGGGGTCGAGGTTGCCATCGGCTTGACCGGCATCGCCGGGCCCTCCGGTGGAACCGAGGCGAAGCCGGTTGGGACGGTGTGCTTCGGCTGGGTCGTCCGGGATCGGCTGGAGTCGGCCCGTTATGTCTTCCTCGGCAACCGGCGGGAGATCCGGGAGCGGGCGGCTCAGTTTGCCCTGCATCGCCTCTGGCGCCTTTTGGTCGAACATCCGGTTTCTTGAGGCGCTTCCGCCGATGCCTGAGCCTCAAAACACCGCAATCCGGACTGCGTAATCGGCGGATGATAGGGTTATCTTTCACTGTTCTAAGTTGGAACGAGGCGTATGTAAGTGACTGAGAGACATAAAGCTTCCGACGACGCTCCTGCGGAGGACGAACCGGTTTCCGAGCCCGCACCTGCCATGCCGTCCGGGGCGGTTTCGGGCGTCCCCGCGGAACCGAGCGAGAACGCCGTGGCCCGGCTCGAGGATCAGCTGGGGGAGGCGCAGGATCGCCACCTGCGGCTGGCCGCGGAGTACGACAACTTCCGCAAGCGAGTTGCTCGGGAACGGGTGGAGCTGACCGACCGGGCTCAGGCGGCCCTGGTGCTCAAGCTGCTTGACGTGCTCGACGACCTGGACCGCCTCGCCGCGCAGGATCTTTCCGCCACCGGGTCCGACGCGTTGCACGAGGCCCTGGTTCTGGTCGATCGCAAGCTGCGCAAAGAACTGGTCGCCGCGGGATTGGAACGGATCGAGCCGATCGGCCAGCCGTTCAACCCGGCCGAGCACGAAGCCGTCTCGGTGGTTGCGGCGCCGGATGCGGCGCTGGATCATCAGGTCAGCGCCGTGTTCCAGGCGGGGTACCGTTTCAAGGGCGCGCTGGTGCGGCCGGCCCGGGTGCAGGTCTACTCCAGCGAGGGCTGAGCCTCACGTGGCGAATACGGACTACTATCACGTGCTGGGTATTTCCGAGTCCGCCAAGGCCGAGGAGATCAAGAAGGCATACCGCCGCCTGGCCAAGCAGTACCACCCCGACGCCAATCCCAACAACCCGCAGGCCGCGGAGCGATTCAAGCAGATCTCCGAGGCGCATGCCGTGTTGTCGGATCCGGAGAAGCGCAAGAAGTACGACATGATGCGCAAGCTCGGTGCGTTCGATCCCCGGACCCGCACCGGGGCCGGCAGCTCGGCCGACTGGGCCCGCTCGGCGCCCGGCGGCGGGGAATCCTTCGACTTCGGCGACATGGGCGGACTGGGCGACCTGTTCTCGTCGATCTTCGGGCGGGGAAAGCGGGAGGATCGGCGGGGCGAGACCATCGAGACCACTCTCACGGTGGACTTTCGTACGGCCGTGCTGGGCGGGAAGGTGCCTATCACGGTTCCCATCACCGATACCTGCGCCACCTGCGGCGGCAACGGCGCGGCACCCGGCGCCACCCTCACCACCTGCGCCGAATGCAAGGGCCGCGGCAGCATTTCGTTCGGTCAGGGTGGATTCGCGGTGAACCGCCCCTGCCCGGCCTGCCGGGGACGGGGGAAGATCCCCTCCGTGAAATGTCCCGAATGCGCCGGAGCGGGACAGGTGCGAGCCGAGCGCAAGCTGATGCTGACGGTGCCGGCCGGGAGCGACAACGGCACCAAGATCCGCCTCAAGGGTCAGGGTGAGCCGGGGCCCGCCGGCGGGGCTCCCGGCGACCTGCTGGTGACCCTGCAGGTCGAGCCCGATCGGTTCTTTACCCGGCACGGCCTCGATCTGGAGTGCGAGATTCCGCTCAACTTGGCGCAGGCGATGCTCGGGACCCAGGTCCGGGTCCGGACGGTGGAGGGAAAGAAGATCCTGCTCAAGATCGCGCCCGGAACCCAGCCGGGCCGCAGGCTGCGGATCAAGG
>DASWKS010000303.1:0-3794 GCA_036396495.1 Gemmatimonadales bacterium | reverse complement strand
TTCGACCGCCTTCGACCGCCTTCGACGGCAGTACCTACCGCGGTCCTCCCACGCCCGGATGATACAGCGACCGAATCCGCTGAGCCCGGAACACGTAGCCGGAGTTGCCCTGGATCCGCCAGACGACATTGCCGGCGGAATCGTACTCTTCGACCCGAGCTCCGTTTCCGTACGACACCAGAACGCGCCCTCCGGGCAGCTCCTGGGTAGTGCCACCCAGCTCGGCTACGACATGGGCGCTCCCACCATAGGCGCCCACCAGGCGAACGGTCCGGCCGGCCTCATCGAACTCGTAGCGCTCCGCCCGGCTGCCCGAGGGATCGCCCAGGTTGTCGAGCAGCACCATCCGTCCGGGGCCCGTCACCCGGAGCCCGTGTTGTCCGGTGAAGGCGGGGAGCGGGGTATCCTGGAAATCGAACTGGTTGGCGAGACCGCCCATTCGCCACCGCACCAGGCCGGTCCGGGTGTCGATCTTGGTGATCTCGTGCAGACTCCGGAACGACACCAGGAGGTTGCCGTCGCCGTCGAGGTCGATCGCGTTCCCGTGGGTCCAGTTGACGCTGGCGCCGGTCCGATCCGCCGGGTTGAGGTCCGACAGCGCGAAGTGGTCGAACGGGCTCCACTCGAACAGCAGGCTGCCGTCGACATTCACGTGCTGGACCGCGGTTCCCATCACCCGCGCGCTCGTCACGCCGCCCATGGCCGACAGGTCCATGGTCCGGGTCTCGTCGCACATCAGCCAGTAGGATCCGCTCGCTTCGACGATGAGGTCGTGGAAGCGCGGTGGGAGACCCCGGCCGCACCCGAACGTGCGGGTCACGTTGCCCAGCGGGTCGATTTCCAGGAACGGGGCCGGCTCGGCGGGAGATGCCGGCGGCGGGCGGGCCACGAAATGCCCGTTAGGCTGGGCCTGGAAGTTGAGGCCGGGTCCTCTCGGGAAGCGGTGGTACCAGACCACCCGGCCGGTGTTGTCGATCACCAGGCCATACCCGCCGGCGCCGAAGACCACATAGCCGGGACTCGGGTCCGGTCCGCCCGCGGTATAGCTCGGCAGGTCGGCTGGCAACGCGCCGGTAGTGAACCCGAGCGCCGGCCCGGTTGCACTGCCGCAACCGCCGTACGCCACGGCCTGCAGCGAGTACTGCCGCTCGGGGACCAGTCCCAGCGCCGGGACCGCGACCACCTCCGCGGTGGCTGCGACAGCGGGAGTCGCCTCGTCCCGCGCGCCACCCGCCAGGCCGTACTGGAGCGACACGCTGTCGGCGAATCGCGTTCGCACGGTGCCGACGGCGCCGAGCCCGTTGCCCGGGATGGCCGCAACGGAGCTCGCCAGGATCTCCGGCTCGCGGCACGAGGGGGAGACCGGGTCGTCGGTGCCGCACCCGACCAGGGTGAGCAGCGCCGCCGGGAGAACCGGGCTACGGCCGAAGCGCAGGTGCATGGTGACCGCCGAGCCTGACGCAGTAGGGGTATTCGTAATAGCAGGGCCAACCGCAGGTAACGACGAAGTGGGAGTAGACGATGCCGTTGCCCGGGATGTTGACCGAGCGGGCCGGGGGGCCGTTCAACACGCACGGGTCGTCGAGCCCGGTGAGCTCCACCGTGTGGCTACCGGCCGCCAGACCCGGGATCTCCACCTGGTCATTCCAGTCAACCGGTATCGGCTCTCCGTCGTCGACCGTCAACCGGTATCCATCGAGGTCGGGCGTACCGGTTGACGCGATCAACACGATCAGCGTTCCTGGTCCGGGCGCCACCATTTCGGACCCGCTGCTGTCGCAGGAACCGCCGACCAAGGCGAAGGCTGCCACTGCTCCCGTCAGTCGCATGGAGAGTCTCCTCCGGCGCACCACGCTACGGCCGCCACGCGGGCCCCCGGTCAGATCGGAACGTGATGTTGGTCAGGCCGGTGCCGTCCGAGTTGACGGTCGAGAGACCGCCGAGGGGCCGGACGAACACCAGTCTCGCGCCGTCGCGGGACCAGGCAGGCTCGGCTCCCAGGACCACCTCGACGATGTCACTGCCGTCCAAGGCCATGAGAGCCATCGATCCGACGTGGCCGAACCGCGTGGTGGTGAACACGAGCCGGGTGCCGTCCGGGCTCCAGGCCGGTTGGTGGTCTTTGCCGGGATGACTGGTCAGGCGAAGGAAGCCGGTTCCGTCGAGGTTCGCGACACAGATGTCATCGTTGCCGGCGTCCAGCAGGCAGGTGAAGGCCAACCGGGTCCCGTCGGGCGACCAGGTCGGATCCGAGGCGGAGACTACCGGCAGGCTGAGCACGCTGCTGGAGGCACCGTCCGCCCCAATCCAGCGGAGTCGGCCGTCGCGATCGAAGGCGACTCTGGAGCCGTCAGGACTCCAGGCGGGATTGCGATCGGATTGCACGTCGGTCAGCTCACGGAAACCGGCACCGTCCACCCCGACCACGAACAGGCCGGCATCGAGGCAGGACTGGTCGTAGTAGTAGTACCAGGAGCACTCCACCCCATGAAAGACGAGCTCGGTCCCATCGGGAGACCAGGACGGTCCCTCACGGCCGGTAGCGATCTGAATCGGGTGCGATCCATCCGAGTATGCCACATATATCCCCAGGTCGCGCTCGAAGGCGATCTTCTCGGTCCGAAGGCAGCTCACCTCGAAACTGGTCCGGACCGTATCCCGGATCAGTCCGCCTGCCGTCACCTGGATGCTCTTCGGATTCTGGTCCACGACCCGGCAATTGGGCGCCAGCCCGGACAGCGCCGCGCTGTGGGTACCGGCGGGAACCTGGTGAAACCGCGCCACGGGCGTGAGTGGCATGAAGCTGACGGTCGGCGAGCTCCCCAGCTGAGCCACATAGCCGTCCGGGTCGTGATCCTCCCCCGAGGTGGTGGCGCTCACTTCCACTATTCCGGTCGTCGCGACGCAGACAAAGCTGAAGGTCACGCTGGTGAGCGTGCGAAACGATACCTCGACGGTGCGGGAGGCCTCCCCTTCGTGCCGGCAGTTCTCGGCCAGGTCGCTCACCTCCACGGTGTAGGCTCCCGGAGTCAGGCGGCCCCGAATCAACGAACCGGTGGCGCCGACCCGTTCAGGAGGATGGGTACCGATCCGGACCGCGTACCCGTTGGAGTCGTAATCGAGACCCGTGGTGCGGGCCATGACCATGATACCGGTGGCATAGCACCGCACCTCGAACTCGACCCGGGTGGTGGTGTTCGCCGTCACGGTAACCGGGTTGAGCGGGGCCCGGCTCAGGTCGCAGTTGGTGTCGTAGCCTTCCAGCACGACCGTATGCGGTCCCGTGGGCAGGTCCACGAGCGTGATGGTGGTGAACAGCCCTACCGGGCCTGCCGCCGTCGGAGCTCCGCCGTCGACGATCAGGCGGTAACCGTCGAGGTCCGGGTCGCCGCCGCTGGTGGTGATGACGATCTCGAGGGTTCCGAGCTCGGGCTCGGTGCCTCCATCGCACGACATCGACCAGAGCGCGGCGGCAGCCGCCAGGGCCCTGCCGATGACTGTCGGGACCCACCTCATTGCCGGATCCTCCTGCCCCTGTCTCTCGAACCGTTAGCCTTCCACTGGTAAACGAGGACTCGGGCCCAAACCCGACACGGTACACCGGCGCCAAAATGAGTCTGGACGATCTGAATGCCGATTCGTTTGTTGGTCGAGCCGTGCGGAACGACTATGCCGCGGCGTCATGTCACCCGCGCGCCGCATACCTCGACGGAGCGTAGCGGCGCGAAGTCACCCTAACGATGAGAGGGGTCTCATTCGTGGGGCGCCGGGCTCCTGGGCTAGGGATCCTGGAG
>DASWKS010000302.1:0-3804 GCA_036396495.1 Gemmatimonadales bacterium | reverse complement strand
CGGGTAGAAGTTGAGCCGCTCGACCAGGCCGAAGCGAGCCCGCATCGGCGGCGTGAGCTGGCCGTAGCGGGTGGTCGCGCCCACCAGAGTGAATCGCTCCAGGGCCATGGGCAGGGTTTGAGCGTTGGGGCCCTCGCTGATCCGGACGTCGACCCGGAAATCCTCCATCGCGGGATAGAGAAACTCTTCCAGCACCGGACGAAGCCGGTGGATCTCGTCGATGAACAGCACGTCGCCCGGGGCCAGGCTGGTGAGGAGCCCCACCAGGTCACCCGGCTTCTCCAGCACCGGGCCCGAGGTGGTCCGGCACTGCACTCCCATCTCCTTCGCCATGAGCATGGCGAGGGTGGTCTTGCCCAGTCCGGGCGGCCCGAAAAAGAGCGTGTGATCGAGGGGTTCGCCCCGGGCCCTGGCGGCATCGATCGCGATCTGGAGCGAGGTCTTGACCTGCTCCTGTCCCACGAACTCATCCAGCCGAGACGGGCGAAGCGCGCTCTCCGTCCCGCGTTCGTCGGGCAGCACGTCCGGTGTCGTGATCTCCACTCGGCTCATCGACCCGGATCCTCCCTCACGCGGCGCGCGCGGTCCAGCGCACCGGACGGGTGGCGGGCGTCACGATGTGTTTCTGATGGCAGGACAGGCAGATGTCGGCGACCTCTTTCTGTCCCGCTTCCACCAACTTGCGGTTGGTGCTGGCGCACCGGGTACACTGCCATTCGGCGGTGACCTTCACGGCCGCCCTCCCCTCGAGCTCATGAGCTGCTTCAGGGCCGCGCGAACCACGTGGGCGGTCTCGGCGCCGGGCTCGGCGTCGAGCACCTGCCGGACCGCCGCTTCGGCGGCCGCGGCCGGGTAGCCCAGATTCTCCAGCGCCCGGACGGCTTCGATACCGCCGCGCGGGCCTCTCGGGGCGGAATCTAGCACCACGTCGGTGAAGCGGTCCTGCAGCTCCAGGACCAATCGCTCGGCTTTCTTGCGGCCGATTCCACTCACGGTACCGAGCGCGGCGAGATCGCGTTCGCGGATACTCCGCACCGTCCGATCCGGTCCCAGACTGGAGAGCAGGGCGATGGCGAGTTTGGGCCCGAAGCCGCTGGCGCTGAGCAGCCGCTGAAACACGTTCCGTTCGGCCACCGTGTCGAAGCCGAAGAGCAGCCACCCGTCCTCCTTTACCACCAGGGCGGTGTGCAGGCTCAAGCGGGCGCCGACCTGCGGCAGCCGCTCGAAGACGCCGAGCGGCACCGCGATCTCGTAGCCGACCCCGCCTTCGGTCTGCAGCACGATGGCGTCGGGCGCCTTCTCGACCAGCACCCCAGTCACGCTGGCGATCATCGCGCCGGACGGATCAGCGGCCGGGGCCGGCGCGCCAGCAGAACGTGGGTGAGGGCCACCGCGACTCCGTCCGCCGCATCCGCCGGGCGGGGTGGCGCCCTGAGGTGGAGCAGCCGAGCCACCATGAAGCCGACCTGGGGCTTGAGGGCCGCGCCGCGGCCCACGACGGCCTTCTTGATCATCGCGGGTGAGTATTCCTCGACCGGGATGCCGGCCTCCGCCGCGGCCAGGAGAATCACTCCCCGGGCGTGACCCAACACCACGGTGGTCCGGGCGTTGGAACCGTAAAAGACTCCTTCCACCGCCACGACGTCGGGGCGATGCCGGGCGAGCAGCTCGGTCAGTCCTTGGTGAATGGTCAGGAGCCGGGCGGGAAGGTCATCAGCCGGCCGGGTGCGCAGCACGCCGCACTCCACCAGACGACCCATCCGCCCCGGCGCAGTGGCCACGACGCCGAAGCCGGTGATGGCCGTGCCGGGATCGACGCCGAGAACCATCACGCGGGCACGTAGGGAATCAGGCCTCCGCTTCGGCCAGCTGAGAAGCGTCGATGTCAAAGTTGGCGAAGACTTTCGACACGTCGTCCAGCTCCTCCAGCGCGTCGATCAATTTGAGGAGCCGGTCGGCCTCGGCTCCCTCGACCTTGACGGTGTTGCGCGGTACCATCGCCAGTTCGGCGGTGACCGCATGGTAGCCGCGCGCCTTGAGCGCGTCCTGCACCGCATGGAATGCGGCCGGCGCGGCCGTGACCACGTATTGATCGCCTTCCCGCGTAAAGTCCTCGGCTCCCGCTTCCAGCGCGTCCTCCAGGGTCTGATCCTCGCCCGACTTGGTGGCATCGAGGTAGATCTGCCCCTTGCGGTCGAACATCCAGGCCACCGAGTTGCTCGCGCCGAGATTGCCGCCCTTCCGGCTGAACACGTGGCGGATTTCAGCGACGGTACGATTGGGATTGTCGGTGACGGTCTCGATGAAAATCGCGGTGCCGCCCGGGCCGTACCCCTCGTAGTGGACCTCTTCGTACGTGGCACCTTCCAGCTCGCCGGTGCCCTTCTTGATCGCCCGATCGATGTTGTCGTTAGGCATGTTGGCCGCCCGGGCGGCATCCACCGCCAGCCGGAGGCGGGGATTGCCGTTGGGATCGCCACCGCCCTGCCGGGCCGAGACCGTGATTTCCCGGATGAGCTTGGTCCAGTGCGAGGCCCGCCGGGCGTCGGTCACCGCCTTCTTGCGCTTGATCTGGGCCCACTTGGAGTGGCCGGCCATGCGGGGGAACTCCCGAGGTCATCAGTCGTCAGTCATCAGCCGCCAGGTGGAGCCGTCAGCGTCGGTGACCGATGACTGACCACTGGCAACCACGTAAAGTTATCGCCCACGCAGGCTTACAGCAACGCGCCGGACCGCTTCCGCCGCGTCCGCACCCAGGCTTTCTCGCACCGGCGCCACCAGATGAGTGAGCGCCAGGCCGGCGGCTTCCGGGGTCAGGCTCCAGAGCTGCGCCAGGGTTCCGGCCAGCGCCCGGCGCAACGGGGACGGCAGGCTGAGGCTGGTCAAGCGCCCTTCCACCGCCTGCAGCCGCTTGCGATGGGCCCGTTCGGTCCAGCCCGACTGGTCCGCGACATCGACCGCGACCCGAAGGGTGAGCCAGACCGCGAAGGTGCCGTCCCGCCGGGGTCCGCGCTCCGCCTCGGCCAGAAGCGTGAGCAGGACCCGCGCCGAATCGGGCGGACGCTTCATTGCGGCAGCCGGCGCAACGCGTCGCTCACCTCCGCCGGCGTGATCAGCTCCAGACAGTGGTGATGCCCCAGGGGACAGACCGGCCCGCCCATTTTGGTGCAGGGACGGCAGGGCAGGTCCCGTTCCAGCACGGTGGCGCGGGCGTGATAGGGCAGAAACCCGAAGGCCCCGACCGTCGGACCGAGCAGCGCCACCACCGGGGTTCCGACCGCGGTGGCGAGGTGCATCACGCCGGTATCGCCGGCAATGGCGCAGCGGGCCCGCTTGAGCACCGCGGCGGTTCCTCCGATATCGAAATGCCCCGCCGCGCTGGCCGCGTGTGGCCCGGCAATGGCGGCGAGCCGTGCACCCAACCCGGCCTCCTTGGTCCCACCCAGGATCACCAGGTCGACCCGCTGCTCCGCCACCAGGGCGACCAGGGTGATCCAGTGGTGCTCCGGCCATTCCTTGGTGGCGTGAGCCGCGCCCGGAACCAGGGCCACCAGCGTCCGCTCGTTTCCCAGCCGGTTCTCCCGGAGAAACTCGTCCGCCCGCGCGCTGGACTCCATCGACACGAAGACCTCCGGCGGGCCGCCGTCGGACGTGACGTCGAGCTCCCGCGCCGCATCGAAGTACCGCTCGGCCACCGGCCGCCGGTCGCGGTAAATGTCCCGCTTGGTTCGAATCAGAACCGCTCGCTCCAGCCGACGCTTGGGATAGCCGGTCCAGGGTCCGCCCACCAGGCGGCGCAGGATC
>DASWKS010000301.1:0-9407 GCA_036396495.1 Gemmatimonadales bacterium | reverse complement strand
TGAGGCGGCCATGCACAGGACGAAAGCCATTGTGACGCTCCTGCTCGCGGCGGTCCTGGCGGGCTGCAGTGGATTGCTGGAGCAGACCGCACCGAGCCGGGTGCAGGAGGAGACGCTGCTCACACCTTCCAACGCCAAGCTGCTGGTCGACGGCGCCCGCGCCGCCTTTGGCTGCGCCTACCACGCCTACATCACCGGCACCGGGCTGGTGACCGACGAGATGGAAGACGACCAGCTGGCGGCGGCGGGGTGGGATTACGACCGCCGCAGCGTAGTTCCAATCCTCGGCACCACCTACGCCGAGGGTCCCTGCGACGCCGGCCAGCTCTTCGGGGTCTACCGGCCCATGCAGGTGGCCCGATACCAGGCCGATTACGCCTTCCAGATTGTCACGGGTTTCCCTGATGCAGAGGTCGCGAACAAGTCGACCCTGCTGGCCACGGCCTCTCTATACGGGGCCTATGCCTACCTCCTGCTGGGGGAGGCCTTCTGCACCTGCGCGGTCAGCGCCCCGGAGGAGATCCTCACCTCGGGCGGGAGCGCGGAGCTGCAATCGTCCGACATGTTCACCGCAGCCGAGTCTCGGTTTACCCAGGCGATCACTCTGGCGGACGGGGCGGGACAGAGCGCCATCGCCAACGCCGCCCGGGTAGGCCGGGCCCGGGCGCGGCTCAACCTGGGCAAACTGGCCGAGGCCAAGGCCGACGCGCAGGCCGTGCCGGCGGGATTCGCGTTCGCGCTCCCCTATAACGCGGCGACCAGTTATTCCCAGAACCTGCTCTTCCGGCGCCAGAGGGACTTCCTGCTTTACGGCATCGCGCCGCCGTTCCGCGATCTGACGTTCGGTGGCGTTCCCGATCCCCGCGTGGCAGTTACCAACACCGGCCTCCGGGGTGCCGACGCCGTCTCGATCGTCTGGGTGGCCAACAAGTACACGGCCCAGACCTCAGCCATCCCCCTGGCCAAGTACCAGGAGGCCCAGCTGATCATCGCCGAGATCGATGGGGGGCAGACAGCGGTAGGAATCATCAACGCGCTGCACACGGCGGCGGGGCTCCCCGCTTTCGCCAGCAGCGACCCGGCCGCGATTCTGGCTCAGGTGATTCAGGAACGGGATCGGGATCTGTTCCTCGAAGGACACCGATTCTGGACCATTCGCCGCCTGAATCTCGCGCTCAACCCGGTTGCCGGGACGGCCTACCCGATCAAGGGCGGCAATTACGGGGACATGCGGTGCTTCCCACTGCCGGACATCGAACGCACCAATAACCCGAAGTTGCGCGGCACCTGATTCGGCCCCAGTTGTCGCGCTGACGAAGAGGGAGCGGAAAGTCCCGCTCCCTCTTTGTTTGTAACGCGGTTCATGGACTCTTCACCAGTCCTTCCGTCCCCTTCGCTGGCGATCCCGGCGTTTGCCCGCCGCTACCGGGTCAGCTGCCAGCTGTGCCACAATCCCATCCCGAAGTTGACCGCCTTCGGCGAGGTGTTCGCCGGCAACGGCTATCGCTTCGCCGCCGCCGAAGCCCCTCGCGATACCATTGCCACCGGTGATTCCCTGCTGTGGCTCGCCAGCGGCCTGCCGTTGGGCATCCGGGTCGATGCCTATGCCCAGGCCTATTCCAGGGGCCGGACCAGCACCGACCTCCAGACGCCGTACCTCATCAAGGTGTTGTCGAGCGGTGCGCTGTCGAAGTCCCTTTCGTATTACATGTATGTCAATCTGTTGGAACGGGGCGAATTCGGCGGGTTCGAAGACGCCATCCTGATCGCCAATGACATTGCTGGGCTGCCGGTCGACGCGTCGCTGGGCCAGTTCCAGGTCTCCGATCCGCTGTTCAAGCGCGAGCTCCGGCTCATGTTCGAAGACTACGCCGTGTACCGAGCTCGTCTGGGCCAGGAGCCGGCCAACCTGACCTACGATCGCGGCCTGATGGCTGCGGTCGACGTGCTGGGCTTCACCCTGACCGGAGAGCTGCTGAACGGAAACGGGATCGGCCCCGCCGACGAGGAGCGTCGCTTCGACGACAACGGCTTCAAGAACCTGGCCGGGCATCTGACCCGCGATCTGACGGCATTCCTGCGTCTTGGGGTTTTCGGCTATTACGGTCGGACCGACGCCGAGACCGGAACCAACACCATCCATATGCTCGGGGGCGATGGCACGCTGAGCCTGGGGCCGCTGGAGCTGAACGGGCAATATCTCCATCGAGAGGACAGCGACCCCCGCTTCACACCGGGCACCGGCAAGGTGAGGCTGGATGGTGGATTCGTGGAGGCCGTGCTGCGTCCCCCGGGAAGCCGCTGGCACGCCTTTGGTTTGTGGAACCGGGTCTCAGCGACCGCCCCGGTGCTCGACGTGAGACTGGGCGGCCCGGCGGATCTGACCCGCTACCAGACGGTGAGTGGTGGCGCCGGTTACCTTGTGTTGCGGAATCTTCGCCTGTCCGGCGAGCTCACCCGGGACCTGGAACAGGATGCGACGCGATGGACCCTTGGATTCGTAACGGCCTTCTGACCGCGCTGGTAGTACTGGTGCCGCTTTCCGCCGTCGCCCAGACGGCGGACTCGCTGCCGCCCGGCGTTACCAGGGAAATGGTGACCAAAGGGAAGAGCGTCTTCGGTGGCGCCGGATTATGCCTTGCCTGTCACGGACCCGATGGGAAGGGCAGCATTGGGCCGGATCTCACCGATCGGGAATGGCTCCATGGCGACGGCAGCTATGGCGCCCTCGTCAAGCTGATCACCACCGGCGTTGACCAGAAGCAATCGAAGACCGGGCAGATGATGCCGCCCAAGGGCGGCTCGGCCATCAACGAGGCAGACCTGCGGGCGGTAACGGCGTATGTGTGGAGCCTCAGTCGGAGGGCAGCTGGGCGCTGAACAGCATTGATGATTGACTATTGACGGTTGACAATTGGTGCAGGGAGATCCAAGGGCACAATTCTCCATCGTCAATCGTCAATCGTCAATCGTCAATTGGCCTCGCCGGAGGTAGATTCCAGCCCCGTTTCCGGAGCCCGATTCCATGGCCCCCGTGAGCTTCCTCGACCAGGTCAACCGGATCTTCGACCAGGCGGCCAGTCACACCGGGCACAATGCGACTCTCCTGCGTCAGATCAAGGTCTGCAACGCGGTCATGTCGGTGGCGTTTCCGGTGCGCCGGGACGACGGCACGCTGGAGGTGGTCGAGGGCTGGCGGGCCCAGCACAGTCATCACAAGCTTCCGACCAAGGGCGGCATTCGTTTCGCTCCCGACGTGCAGGCCGACGAAGTCATGGCGCTGGCGGCGCTCATGAGCTACAAGTGCGCCATCGTCGACGTGCCGTTCGGCGGGGCCAAGGGCGGCATCCGGATCGACGCCTCGAAATACTCCGCCAGCGAGCTCGAGCGCATCACTCGCCGCTACACCTTCGAGCTGGTCCGGAAGAACTTCATCGGCCCCGGCCTGGACGTCCCGGCGCCCGACTACGGGACCAGTCCCCGGGAAATGGCGTGGATCGCCGATACCTACAGCTCGCTTCGCCCCGGGGAGCTGGACGCGCTGGCTTGCGTCACCGCCAAGCCGCTGGCTCAGGGAGGCATCCGCGGCCGGGTGCAGGCCACCGGTCTGGGTCTCTTCTACGGCCTGCGGGAGATCTGTTCCGATGGCCCGCTGCTCAAATCGCTGGGACTCTCCACCGGGCTCGCCGGCAAGCGCGTGGTGGTACAGGGCCTGGGCAACGTGGGCTATCATGCGGCCTGCTACATCGCGCAGGGCGGGGCCGTGCTGGTGGGATTGGCGGAGCGGGAAGGCGCTATCGCCAACTCCGATGGGCTCGACCTGGAGGCCGTGATGGCCCATCGCAAGGCCACCGGTTCGCTGCTGCACTTTCCCGGAGCGAGGAATCTGGCCCGAACCCTCGACGCCCTGGAGCTGCCCTGCGATATCCTGGTCCCGGCCGCGCTCGAGCTGCAGATCACGGCGGAAAACGCCCCCCGGATTCAAGCCAAGATCATCGCCGAAGGTGCCAACGGGCCCACCACACCCGAGGCCGATGAGATTCTTCACCGGCGCGGCGTCATGGTCGTCCCCGACATCTACATCAACGCCGGTGGTGTCACCGTCTCCTACTTCGAGTGGCTCAAGAATCTGGAGCACGTCCGCTTCGGTCGCATGGAGAAGCGGTATGACGAAGCTGCGTTCGGGCGACTGGTCTCGGCGATGGAAGGCGCCACCGGCAAGCGGTTCTCCGAGGCCGAGCGCCGGCATCTTTCGGCCGGCGCCGACGAGGAAGACCTGGTCAGCAGCGGGCTGGAGGAGACCATGGTTACCGCCTGGCAGGCAATCCGCGAAACCCGCGGCCGTCTGGGGAAGGAGATCGACGGCCGGATCGCGGCCTTCGTCCTGGCGATCGACAAGATCGCGGTCTCCTATAAAGACCTCGGGATCTTCCCGTAATCATTACCAGCGACTGGTTGCAAGGAGCCGGATATCCGATTCAAGCCGTTTTCCGCCTGGCGCCCGCGCCCCGATCTCGCCGCGCAGGTGGCATCCCCGCCCTATGACGTGGTCACGCGCGATGAAGCGGCCCGGCTGGCGCAGGGAAATCCCCTCAGTTTTCTGCACGTCGGGCGCTCGGATATCGACCTCTCGCCCGACGTCGACCCACATGACCCCCGCGTCTACGCCACCGCCAGGTCGAACCTCGACCGGCTGATGCGGGATGGCGTCCTGGTGCATGACGCCCGGCCGGCCTTCTACCTCTATCAGCTGACCATGCATGGGCGCAGCCAGCTGGGCGTGGTGGGGTGCGTCCACATCGATGACTATGCGGCCGACGTGATCCGGAAGCACGAAAAGACCCGGAAGGACAAAGAGGATGACCGGACCCGTCACGTCCTGACACTGAACGCCAACGCCGAGCCGGTGTTCCTCACGTTCCGCGACGACCCCCGGCTGGCCCAGCGGCTGGCCCAGGGCACCCGAGGCCCGGCGCTGTACGATTTCATGGCGCCGGACGGGGTTCGGCACCAGGTCTGGGAAGCGTCCGACACCGCTCCCTGGGTCGAAGCGTTTGCCACCGTGCCCCATGCCTATGTCGCCGACGGCCACCATCGCTGCGCCAGCGCCTGGCGCGCGGGCGAAGAGATTCGGGCCCAGCACGGTGAACCCGGCGCCGAGGGTGAGTACGCCTGGTTCCTGGCGGTGCTCTTCCCGGCCAGCCAGCTCCGGATTCTGCCGTACCACCGGGTAGTGCGGGATCTGAACCGGCTCTCCCCCGAGCAGTTCCTGGAGCGTCTCGGCGAGGTGGGCTGGGTGGAGCCGGTCGCCGATCCCGAGCCGCCCGGTCCGGGAAGCTTCGGCTGGTACCTCAACGGCCGCTGGTATCGCCTGACCCTGGATCGCGCGACCATTCCTTCCAACGATCCCATCCGCTCGCTCGATGCGGTCCTGCTGGAGGAACGGATCCTCGGTCCCATTCTCGGCATTGGTGACATCCGCACCGACAACCGGGTCGATTTCGTGGGAGGGATCCGCGGCACCCCGGAATTGCAGCGACGGGTCGACTCGGGCGAAATGGCGCTCGCCGTCGCGTTGTATCCAGTGACCGTGGAGCAGCTGATGGCGGTGTCGGACGCGGGTCAGATCATGCCGCCCAAGACCACCTGGTTCGAGCCCAAGCTCCGGAGCGGCCTGTTCGTGCACAGTCTGGACGAGCCGGTCCAGTCTCCCCCCTCGCGCCTCCCGTCTCCCGTCCTATGATGAAAGTCCTGGTCGCGGACAAGTTCGAGAAAGTCGGGATCGACGGGCTTCGGGAGCTCAACTGCAATGTGCTCTACCAGCCCGATCTGGCCCCCGGGGATCTGCCCGAGGGACTTCGGGTTTTTGACCCCAAGGTCCTGATCGTTCGCGGTAAGAAAGTGGGTGCGCCGGCGTTCGAGGCCGGCCCCAGCCTCGGGCTGGTCATCCGGGCCGGCGCCGGGATCGATACCATCGACGTCGATGCCGCTTCCCGCCTGGGAGTGTTCGTCTCCAACTGCCCCGGGAAGAACAGCATTGCCGTGGCGGAGCTGGTGATGGGACTCATCCTGGCCTGCGATCGCCGCATCCCGGATCAAATGGCCGATCTCCGGCGCGGCGTGTGGAACAAGAGCGAGTACTCCAAGGCCCGGGGGCTGCATGGTCGAACCCTGGGCATTGTGGGACTGGGGCAGATAGGCCGGGAGATCGCGCGGCGAGGGCAGGCATTCGGGCTTCGGGTGGTGGCGTGGTCCCGGCAGCTCACCATCGAAGATTCCACCCGCATGGCAATCGGGTACTGCCAGACTCCGCTGGAAGTGGCCCGCCAGAGCGACATCGTGTCGATCAATGTGGCCGCCACGCCGGAAACCCGGCAGCTGGTCAACCCGGAGTTTCTGGCGGCGATGCGGCCGGGGTCGTACCTGATCAACACGGCTCGCGGGACCGTAGTGGACGAAGCGGCCCTGGCGGAGGCCATCCGCGAGAAGGGCATTCGGGTGGGCCTGGACGTTTACCAGGAAGAGCCCTCGGGCAGCAGCGGGGAGTTTCGCCCACCCCTCATCGAATTGCCCGGGGTCTACGGGACCCACCACGTGGGCGCCTCCACCGATCAGGCCCAGGTGGCGATCGCCCATGAAGTGATCCGCATCGTGCAGGAGTATCAGTCCACCGGCGGCGTCCCCAACTGCGTCAACCGGCTGGCGAAGAGCTCGGCCACCCACGTGCTCTCGATCCGCCATCAGAACCGGCCTGGAGTGCTGGCGCACGTTTTCGCCGTGCTGAGTCGCGCGGCCATCAATGTCGAGGAAGTCGAGAACATCATTTACCACGGCGCTCAGGCGACCCTGGCACGGATCCACCTGTCCCAGGAGCCGAACGTCGAATCGATGCAGGAGATCAGGAATGGCAACCCGCACATCCTCAGTGCCGAAATCCGGCCCATTGACTGACGGAGCCTTGTCCGACCGGATCTGGAACTTCAGCGCCGGACCGGCCGTCCTTCCCGAGCCGGTCCTGCGGCAGGCCCAGGAAGATCTCTGGAACACCCGCGGCAGCGGGGTCGGTATCGCCGAACACAGTCATCGCGGCAAGGTCTATGAGACCATCAATGCGGAAGCCGAGGTGCGCTGTCGCGAGCTGGCCGGTATCCCGGGCAACTACAAGGTGCTCTTCCTCCAGGGCGGCGCGTCGCTCCAGTTCGCCATGGTGCCGATGAACTTGCTGCCGCCGGGCCGGGTCGCCGACTACATCGTCACCGGCATCTGGGCCCAGAAGGCGATCAAGGAGGCCAGGCAGGTGGGCCAGGTTCACTCGGCGTTCGACGGAGCAGCCGAGCAGTATCGCCGCATCCCGTCCGCCGATCAGCTGGCCTTCTCGCCCGATCCGGCCTACGTGCATCTCACCACCAACAACACCATCTACGGCACCCAGTGGCGCTCCGAGCCGCCCGTTCCCGCGACCGCCCCGCTGGTAGCGGACACGTCCAGCGACATGTTCAGTCGTCCGATCGACGTGTCGAAATACGGACTGATCTACGCCGGGGCCCAGAAAAACCTCGGCCCATCGGGTATCGTCCTGGTGATCGTCCGGGAAGACTTGATCGAGCGGGCGCCGTCCACGCTCCCCAACATTCTGCAGTATCGGGTCCACGCCAAGGAGAAATCGCTCTTCAACACGCCCAACACCTTCGGGGTGTATCTGATGGGCGAAGTGTTCCGATGGCTACAGGCCGAAGGCGGGTTGGACGGCATGGCCCGGCGCAACGCGGAGAAGGCCCGCCTGGTGTACGACGTGATCGACTCGACGGATTTCTGGCGCGGCACCGCCGATGCCGGCAGCCGCTCGCTCATGAATGTGTGCTTCCGGGCGCCCTCGGAAGAGCTGGAGGCGAGGTTCTGCGCCGAGGCCACCCAGGCGGGGCTCGACGGACTCAAAGGCCACCGGTCGGCCGGCGGGATGCGAGCCAGTATCTACAACGCCTGTCCTCGCGCCGCGGTCGAAGCGCTGGTGCAGTTCATGAAGGAGTTCGAGCGGCGCGCTTGAGATGACGCAGGACGGCCGTGAGGCCCTGGATCCGGATCATCCCCAGGGTCTCGACCAGCTTGAGGCGGTCCAGCAGATCGTCCGGGACTTGCTCCACCTCCGCCGGGGTCGCCCCATCCAGAGTTCGGATCAACAGCGAGACGTATCCCCGCACGGTCGGCGAGTCGCGAGGCACCTCGGCATGGAAACGGAGCCGTCCGTCTTCCGGCTCCACCCAGAGAAACACGGGCGTCTGACACTCGGGCACCTGCAGTCCGCTCATCCGGGATCGCAGCCGTTCCGGCACCTCGGGCAACGTGCGCGAGGCATCCAGCATGGCCTCGAGCCGGGTATCACGGTCGGCGCCACTGAACCGAGCGATGAGCTTGTCGAACCTCATGCCCACTAATCTAGGCCCGATCGTATCGGGCGACTGGCTCCAGGCCAACCTGCGCCAACCCGGCGTCGTGGTGCTCGATGCCTCCTGGTATCTGGCCCACCTGGGCCGCGACCCCCGCCGGGAATATCTCGGGGCGCACGTTCCGGGGGCACTGTTCTACGACCTCGACGCGATCAGCGATCCCGGCTCACTCCTGCCTCATATGTTCGGCACACCGGAACGTTTCGCCGAGAAGATGGGCGAGCTGGGGGTCGGGGACGACGATTTGGTGGTGACGTATGATGGCTCGGGCGCTAATCTCAGCGCGGCCCGGGCCTGGTGGACGTTCAAGGTCTTCGGGCACGATCGGGTCGCCGTGCTCGACGGCGGGTTCATCACCTGGCAGCACGAAGGCCGTCCGGTGGAATCGGGCCCGGTGCTCCGGTCCCCGGCGCGGTTTACCCCCCGCTATCGTCCCGGCTTGGTGCGGTCGCTGGACGAGGTGCGGGCCATCCTCGGTTCCGGCTCGGAGCAGGTGGTGGATGCCCGCTCGGCAGGCCGATATTCCGGCCGCGAACCGGAGCCCAGGCCCGGACTTCGCTCCGGTCACATGCCCGGCAGCCGCAATCTTCCCTATCCAGAGCTGGTCGGGCTGGATGGGCGGCTGCTCGATCGGGAACGCCTGACGGCGCGGCTTCGCGCTGCCGGCATCGACCTCGACCGACCCATCGTGACCTCATGCGGCTCCGGGGTCACCGCCTGTGCCCTTCTCCTTGTCCTCGATCATCTGGGGCACAGTGGGCACGCATTGTACGATGGCTCCTGGAGCGAATGGGGCGGTCCAATCGATACCCCGGTTGTTGAGGGAGCAGGAAGCAGGAAGGAGGGAGCAAGGAGTGGGAGTGAAGAGCCCGCCGTCTAGACAGTGCCTGCTCCCTGCTCCCTGCTCCCTGCTCCCTGCTCCCTGCTCCCTGCTCCCTGCTCCCTGCTCCCTGCTCCCTATTC
>DASWKS010000300.1:0-4126 GCA_036396495.1 Gemmatimonadales bacterium | reverse complement strand
CTTCGACTATTGGGTCGCCACGATCTTGGTCTGCAGCCCCTTGGCGGCATCGAGGTGGGTCTGGACCGAGGTCTGGGTCCGGCCGAGCAGCGCCTTCACCTCTTCGTTGGTGGCGGTCGGGATCATCGCCTTGACCTTCTCGAGCGCGTTCTCGTGGAAGGTGACCTGCTGGTCCACCCAGGCCTTGTCGAAGGGCCGGCCTTCCAGCTCGCCCAGACGAGCCTTGGTGTCGTCGTGGGCTTTGCGCATCGGGTCGTCGTCCGGCAGTCCCACCTTGAGGTCCAGCTTGTCCCCGAGCGCTTTGACCTCTTCCTTCGCCGCCTTGTGAGCCGCGGCAAAGCTCTTTCCCATGTCCTTCACTTCTTGAGCGTACCCCTTCTTCTCCCCCAGCTCTCCCACTTCGATCTCGGCGTCGTGGGTGAACGCGAGGGCGCTCAGGATGACAGCGTCATCGAGAGCGGGGGTGTCGGCCTGAGACGTGGCAATGTCCGCGACGGTGAGCACGGCGACGGCCACGAGGCCACCGGCAGCGATAGCCGGAAGCGAGAAGCGCATGATCCATCCTCCTGACGTTGTGGGGCGGTGAGTCGCGAGCCTGGGGCATCGGACCCCGTCGGCGGCACGGTGCCGCTCACGGACTTGGGACGATCCTGCCACAGGGGACCCCACAATGTGAGCACGGATAGGCGAGCCCGATGTGATCCGGGCGTCCGGCTGAATGCTGCGTGCATGCCTCGCGCACATCCGTGCTCACATTGTGGAGAACCTCATGGCCTCATCGTCAGAACCGGTGAAAGGAGGGTGGGTTGTGCCCTCCCCGCGAGCCCCGGGCGCCAACGGGCTCAGCATCACACCGATTTCAGCGTCAACGCGAACACTCAGGAGGGTTGATCTATGCGGTTTCCCATTCCGGCTCTCGTCGCCGGCGGTCTTGCGGCCATCGCCGTGGTAGGCATCGCGGACATCGCCCGCTCCCAGGGCCAGGCCAAGCTGGATGATGCCACCATCTTGGCGGTCGTCGAATTCGCCCACACCGCCGAGCTCGAGACCGGCCAGCTGGCGCAGGAGAAGGGCTCGGCCCAGGAAGTGAAGGACCTGGGGCGGAATTTCGTCACGGCCCATACCCAGGGGCGGGACGAAGCCCGGGCGTTAGGCACCAAGCTCAACATCACCCCCAAGCTGCCCGACGCCGACCCCATGGCCAAGGCCCACAGCGAGGCCATCACCAAGCTGCGCGGACTCGAGGGCAAGGGGTTCGACAAGGCCTTTGTCGATCACGAAGTGATGTTCCACACGGCGGTGATCGAGAAGGTGAAGACCTCGCTCATCCCGGCCGCCACCAGCCCCGAGCTCAAGGCCTATCTGAACAAGCTGACGCCTTCGCTCCAGGCCCATTTGGACGAGGCCAAAGCCCTGCAGACCAAGATCGTCGCGGCCGAGGACTGACTCGCCCTCCACCCGGGAGCGCGCCGGCCCGGCGGCGGCTTCGCGCTCCTGGAGTGGTCTCCCCTAGTTCACCGCCCGGGCTCGAACAGAGGCTCGAGCCCTTCCCACATGCGGAGCAGAAGCCGGCGGGATTCCACCAGCCGGGCCCGGCCCCTCGGCGCCAGCCGGAACATCACCCGAGGCTTTCCCGGACTCTCGCCCCGGGCTTCGACCCGGGAGGCGACCAGCCCCTTGAGCTCCAGCCGGCGCAACGCCACATACACCGCGGCGCGGGACACCCGCTGCCCGGCCCGCCGTGCGATCTCTGCCACGATCGGGACACCATAGGTCTCGGGCTCCAGCCGCAGCATCGTCAGCAGCACCAGGTGCTCGAACTCGCCCAGGGTTCGTCGGGTCATGGGATTGATGACAACATTGTCAGACCTGCGGACGGGCGAGTTCTTGGCCGGGAGTGGAGACTACTTCGTCACGTCCCGCAGGGCTCGTTCGGCGGTCTGGGCCGCTTCCCGGTCCGCGGGCGTGCTGCGAGGGTTGAGCTCCAGCGCCTTGCGGTACGCGCCGGCCGCCTGGGTGAAATCACCAGCGGCACGGTGGGCGTTCCCCAGCGCGTAGACGGCCCGATAAGAACGCGGGAACAGCTCGGCCACGAACTGCAACAAGGTTGTCGACTGCCGCGCGCTGCCGGCTCCGATGAGATCGGCTTCGGAGAGAAAGTACCGGTCGAGACTGCCCGCCTCCCGCATGCCGCGCAACCGGGCCACCACGGTCTCGACCGGCTGGCCGCTCTCCAGCGAGTCTATCAGGGCGACCTGCAGCGGCGGCTTGAGGGTGGACGTGAGAATCACCCACCGACCATCGGGACTCACGACGTAGGTGGAAACATTCTGAAGATCCGGCGCGTCGAATCGGGCCACCGGCCGCCATGCTGAATCGGTGCCGGGTGAGCGCGCGAACACAGTGTTTCCTTTCGCCATCAACACCAGGTCGCTTCGGGCCCAGGTGTGAATGGTCCGCCCCGGGACCGTGGGCGCGATCGGGCTCACCTGCCGTCGAGCGGGGTCCAGCCGGCGAATCTGATGCCGGCCGCTGGAATCAGTCCGGACGAAGCTGACGGCGGCTTGGCCCGGAATCCGCTGGGGCGGAAGGCGCGCGACCGGCCACTCCAGGTCGACGGTCTGCCGGCTCTCCAGATCGAACAGGGCCACCGCAAACCGGCTGGTGGGGCGCACCAGCACGAAGTGCGTCTCATCCAGCGGTATGAAGTAGCCGACCGTGTCGGGACCGGGGAGGATCCCCCGGCGAGGGGTTCCATCCGGCCCGTAGACCCAGAGACCCCACTCTCGAAACAGGGTCTCGGTCTTCCAGCGGATGACCAGCAGCTCACCGCTGCTCGAGATGGTGGGGCTGTTCTCGTTCTCCGGCGTCCTGGTGATGCGGGTTTCGACCCCGCTCCCGAGGTCGATGCGATAGACATCGCCCTGGCCACCTTCGCCCTCTCGCACCGCGTTGAAGACGATGGCGCGGCTGTCGGGAGTAAATGACGGCTGGCTGTTTCTCCCCCGATCGCCGGTGAGCTTGCGGGGCGGACCCAGCTCCAGCCGAGCTCCCTGATACCGCAGTTCCGCCAGGTAGAGATTGCTCGGATTCTGTTCCTGTGCCGCCGCGGGAAGCGAGAGAAGGGTCATCAGGCAATACGAAGGCACCGCGAAGCGCATGGGTTGATGATACACCGGTCGAAGGACTGTCGAAGGCGGTCGACCGGAAAGTTGACATAGGGGGAGGGGGTATTTCAGATTATACCCCCAAAGAGGGTATCAAGACTATGGCCGAGACAGTCACCATTCCGGTATCGGGCATGACCTGCGCGTCGTGCGTGAGTCGGGTGGAGCGGGCCCTGACCCGGGAAGCCGGGGTCTCGGAGGCGGCGGTCAACCTGCTGCTGCAGCAGGCCACCGTGTCATTCGATCCTGCCGCCACCAACCCCGACCGTCTGGTGGAGGCCATCCAGGACATCGGCTACGGCGCCGAGATTCCGGTCGCGGTCTCGAGTCTGAGCGAGGAGCAGGAGGCGCGCGACCGGGCCCAGCTGGAGGAATACCGCGACTTCCGTCGCAAGGCGCTGGGCAGCGGCGGTTTGGGCGTAGTGACGATGCTGTTGTCGATGCCCCTGATGGCCGGCGGCGCGCACGGCCACGCCGTGGTCGCCGATCCCTTCATGCGGTGGGCCATGGAACGGCTGACTCCTCCGCTCCAGGCGGTGGCGCCCGGGCTCTACACCGTGCCGCCCGGCCTGCTGTCCTGGGGCCTGCTGGGGCTGACGTTAGGCGTGATGCTCTGGGCCGGGCGGCATTTCTATGTCCGGGCCTGGTCCGCGTTGCGCCATCGAACCGCCGACATGAACACGCTGGTGGCGGTTGGGACCGGCGCCGCGTTCCTTTACTCGGTAGTGGCGACCGTGGCGCCCGGCGTCTTCACCGCCAACGGGCTCGCGCCCGACGTGTACTACGAGGCCGTAGTGATCATCATCGCGCTGATCCTGGCCGGCAACGCGTTCGAATCACGGGCCAAGGCTCGCACCGCCACGGCGCTCCGGGCCCTGATCGAGCTGCAGCCCCGGACGGCGCGGATCCTCCGCGGCGCGATCGAGCAGAGTGTGGCAGTGGCCGCGGTCCGCCGGGGC
>DASWKS010000299.1:0-5370 GCA_036396495.1 Gemmatimonadales bacterium | reverse complement strand
ATGTAAAAGGCCGGATGGGCCTGCAGCGGCGGATAGAAGGTGTAGAGAACGCTGGCCTTGAAGGTGAGAATGGCCCAGGACGAGGTGATGGTCCCTACCACCGCCAGCCAGAACATGGCCCAGGAGAAGCGGGGCCACTTGATCTCCCCATTCTCCCGCTGCGCGGTGGCATAGCCCAGCGCCATGATGAAAAAGGTGGTGAAGACCAGCGCCATCAGCACGCCGTGCGCCGTCACCGACATGTAATACATCCGGGCTGAGCGGAAGGGCAGATCGAGGTTGGCCCGGGAGATCGCCTGCATCAGGGCCATCGTGGCGGCCAGCCCGAAGGCCGTCACCGACACGCCGATGTGTGAGAGGACCAGGCGGTTAGTGCGAGTCATGCGGCGTCTCCGGCTCGGTGCCCGGGACCTGCCACTGGTCCCGAGGGACGACGGTGATCTTCGACGCCATATTGTGGTGCCCTAGCCCGCAGTACTCGTTGCACGCCACCAGGTACTCTCCCGCGTCGAATTGGGTCGTGAACTGACTCACGTAGCCCGGCATCACCATGGTTTGTCCATTGGTGCGGACGATCTGGTACCCATGAATGACGTCGATGGCGGTCAGGTGGAAAGTGACCGGCGTGTCGGCCGGCAAGGTCAGCTCCGCGGGCAGCCAGGTGAACATCAGTCCCACTACCCAGGCGTGCACCTGACCCTCGGCGTCAACCCGGACGCCCTGCACCCGAAAACGGGGGTCCTTCATCACGCTGGAGGGATCGATGGTCTCGACGTGGCTGGGCGGATGCCGGCCCTCGTTCACCGCGCCGTTTGCCAGGCTGGCGAAGAAGAGCACCAGCATGCCGGCCACGCCGAACATCCAGATCCGTTCGTAGAGATCGACTTTCATGGCGTTACCGGATGGCGGGCCAGATAGATGAAGGTGTAGACCGCGAACCAGGCCGCGACGAACGCCAGTGCGTAGAGCCCGACGAACGCAAATGTCCCGATGGGGTGCCGGGGCAAGCCCGGCGGCATTTCCGACATGCAGCCCTCCGCGGAATGACGGCTAGGGGGGTTCAGCCCTGCGGAAGGCAAGCTCAGGGATCGGCTATGAATTCACCTGCATAGCAGCGTGAAGATGCCCTTAATCCCGCTGCCACGGGGCCGCCCGGAGGGCGTTGAGGATGACGGCCAGGTCGATGCCTTCTTGTAGCAGAGCCCCTGGCACCGGCGCGATGAACCCGGCGGCCGCCGCCACCATCGCTATACCGCTCAGGCCCAGACCGAGGCCCACACTCTGCCGTGCGATCCGGAGAGTTCGCCGGGCCATCCGGATGGCTTCCGGGATCCGACGTGGCTCGGGGCTCAACAGAACCACGTCCGCGGCCTCGGCCGCGATGCCGCTTCCGCTCCGCGCGACCGCCATTCCGACCGTGGCGGCGCTCAACGCGGGTGCGTCGTTGATCCCGTCGCCCACCATCAAGACCCGATACCCCTGCCGGCGAAGGGCGACCACTCGTGCCACCTTGTCCTGGGGCAGGAGATCCCCCGCGACATCGGTGAACCCGATGGTGCGCGCCACCGAAGCGGTGGTGGTCTGGTGATCGCCGGAGAGGAGGGCGAGCCGAGTGATGCCCAGGGAACGAAGCTCGCCCAGGGCAGCGCTGATCCCCGCCCGCGGCTGGTCGCGAAAACCGATGACCGCGGCCGGCAGCCGGTCGACGGTGACGTAGGCGTGCAGGTCGGCCGAAATCTCACCCGAGCCGCCCAGGGCCGTGATGTCTCCCCACGCGGTTTCCGCGACCAGCGATCGGGATCCCACCACGACCTCGCGTCCCGCCACCACGCCGGCAACGCCCCGGCCGGGCGACTCGCGGATGCGTGAGGCTTCGAGCCGAGGCAGTCCCCGCTGGCGGGCCTCCGAGGTGATGGAACGCGCCAGCGGATGCCCGGCGCCCTCCTCCACCGCGGCGGCGTACGCCAGCACATCGGGCTCACTCCACGGCGGTGTGACCCAGACGCCGGTGACGCACGGTTCCCCCACCGTCACCGTGCCCGTCTTGTCGAACAGCACCGCGTCGACCGCGGCCAGCGATTCGATCGCCTCACCGTGGCGCACCACGATGCCCTGCCGGGCCGCCCGGTTGATTCCCCCGACGAAGGCGACCGGCGCGGCCAGGATGAGAGGGCAGGGGGTCGCGACCACCAGGACCGCGAGCACCCGGTCGGGGTCGCCCGACCAGATCCACGCGCCCGCACACGTAGCCAGGGTCAGCGGCGTGAACCAGACGGCGGCGCGATCGGCCAGCCGCTGGAAGGGCGCCTTGCTGGCCTGTGCGGTGCGCACCAGCGCGACCACCTGCTCGTAGAGGCTGTCTTGGGCCCGCCGCAGCGTCTGGAAGATGAGGGGACCGTCGACCACCAGGCTGCCGCTCATGAGCGAAATGCCGCCTCGCGCGTGCAGCGGCAGCGCTTCACCGCTCACCCGTGAGACGTCGACCGCGGCGTCGCCCGATTCCACGATCCCGTCGCAGGGCACCATTTCGCCGGGTCGCACCAGTACCCGGTCGCCCGGCATCAGCTGACCGGTCGCCACGTCCTCAACACCTCGGTCGGACAGGCGATGAGCCACCCGGGGGCTCTGGGCCTCGAGGTCCCGCACGGCCCGGGTGGCTCGCCGCGCGGCCTGAGCTTCGAGGGCCTCCCCGCCGCTCTGCATCAGCGCCACGACCAGTCCAGCCAGGGGCTCCCAAAGCAGCAAAGCTGTGACAATGGCGAGGGAGGCGACCAGATCAGCCGCGAATCGGCCGCCCACGGCCCCCGGGACGGTTCGGATGACGAGGGGAAATCCAACCAGGACCACCCCGGCCGCCCAGATCCATCCGGCGGCGGTTGGGAAGCCGGCCAGACGGCCGATCGCTCCGGTAGTGAGGATGATCAGGGCAGCGGCCGGCTGAGCCAGCCTCAATCCGCCTGGCTCACTCTCCGTCGCTCTGGGGTCGCCCGTCGCTGGTGTGCCGAAGTGCAAAGCCCACCCCCCGTACCGTTTCGATCTGCTGGGCATCGGTACTGCGCTTGAGCTTGCGCCGGAGGTTGCCGACGTGCACATCGACGACGTTGCTCTCGGGGTCGAAGTGCATGTCCCACACCTTCTCGAGCAGGGTCGTCCGCCGCACTACTTCTTCGGGATGAAGCAGGAAGTACTCCAGCAGCTGGAACTCCTTGGCCGTGAGATCCAGAACCTGGGTCCCGACTTCCACTCGATGGCGAAGCCGGTCCATGTGAATGTCTCCGAACCGCAACACCTCCAGCCGCTCGGCACCACCGCGACGGATCAGGGCTCGCATCCGGGCTAGCAGCTCATCGAAGTGAAAGGGCTTGGGGAGGTAATCATCCGCGCCGGCGTCGAGCCCGCGCACCACATCCTCGACCGAGTCGCGCGACGTCAGCATGAGAATCGGCACGTTCCTTCCCTCACGCCGAAGCTCGGTGGCCACCTGGAATCCGTTTTTCTTGGGAAGGACGATATCCAGCAGGACGATATCGTAGCTGTACACGTGGGCGAGCATCGTGGCCTCATCGCCGTCGGCGGCGACGTCAACCACGTAGCCTTCTTCGCGCAGGCCCTGCTCGATAAAGCCCGCGACCTTGCGATCGTCTTCGACGACGAGGACTTTCATGGTTGGGCTCGGCTCGGTGACGCCTGGGACCTGGCGTACGGGTGCACTGCTCAGACCGATCATGGTGAAGAAAACCTACCGGAGCCAGCCTAAAGCACCTCATAATGTAGCATGAAGATCCATTTACTTAAGGTAGCCTTTAAGGCCCCCCTTTCACCGGCAGCTCCAACACGAAAACCGCGCCGCCCTCAGGCCGGTTGGTCGCCGACAACTCCCCGCCGAGCAGGCGAGCCAGGCGGCGCGCCAGCGGCAACCCGAGGCCTACTCCCGAGCCGTCCTGCCCGCCCTTGGTGAAATACAGGTCGAAAATCCGCTGCAGATTTTCCTCGGGGATGCCCGGTCCATTGTCGTATACCCGTACCACCACCCGCTCCGGCGTGCCCCGCACCGTGACGCTGATCGCATTTCCCTCCGGCGAATGGGTCACGGCGTTGCCCAGGATGTTGACCAGGATTTGTTCCACCCGGTGGGGATCGGTCAGGCACACCGGGACTTCGCCCTGTTGCGAGATCACGATCCGAATCCCGCGTGCGTTCGCCGCCGGCGTGACCCGGGCCCCGGCCCGGTCCAGCATGAGGCGGCAGTCGACCGTGCTGAACACGGGTTTGAGTCGGTCCTCATCCAGACGGCTCAGATCCAGGAGGTCATTGATCAGCGACACCGCGGTTTCGGCCGACTCCAGCACTTCGAACGCGGCCTTCGGCACCCCGGCGGGGTCCTTTCGCCGCACCAGCATTTCGGCCCACCCCAGCACCGCGGCCAGCGAATTGCGAAGCTCGTGGTTGACGGTGGCGAAGAACCGCTCCCGCGAACGCATCAGTTCCTGTACTTCGGCTAGCAACCGTGCGGACTCTTCGTGATGCCGGGCGTTTTCCAGCGCGCTCCCGGCCATGCCCGCCAGCAGCACCGCGAGATACTCGTCTTCATCACTGAACTCGGCCACGCCCAGTTTCTCGGTCAGGTAGAGGTTGCCGACCACTCCGTGCTGCCCGATGACCGGCACTCCCAGGAATGAGCGCATTGGCGGATGGCCGGTCGGGAACCCGGCGGAATCGGGGTGGCTCGCCAGGTCGGGCAGTCGGATTGGCCGCGCCTCCCGGATCACGAGCCCTAGAATCCCGTGCCCCTGGGGTCGATGCCCGATCCGGGCAGCGACCTGATCGTCCAGGCCCGAGGTCACGAAAAACTCCAGCGTTCGCAGATCCGGCGCGAGCAGCCCGATTGCGGCAAAGCGGGCCTGAACCACGGAGCGAGCCAGGTCGGCGATGCGCGGCAGCAGCAGATCGAGGTTCGGCTCGGCGATCAGGGCGTTGCCGCCCATGACCAGGTGCTCGAGTCGTTCAGCCAGCAGTGGGTTCATTCCAGGCATGTTGATCAAAGCTACTCGTTCTTCGTCCGGGCTTCACGGCTTCTTAACGGGGTGGCCGCTACGGTGGAGTCATGACTTGGGGTCACGTAGTCGTGGCGACCGATGGTCCCGGACCGGGCATGCACGCGCTCCAAGTGGCGACCGAGCTGAGCCGCCGTGCGTCGGTTCGACTGACGTTGGTGACCGTGCTGCGTCCGGGGGAATCGGTCCCGTCGGCGCTTCGGCCCCACGAGCCGCTTGTCCTCCGCGGTGATCCTGGCATCGAGATCGCGCGGTATGCCGAGGATTCCCACGCCGACGTCATCGTGCTGGGGCGACGGGCCATCCGGTATGGACG
>DASWKS010000298.1:0-2470 GCA_036396495.1 Gemmatimonadales bacterium | reverse complement strand
GCCACCGGGTGGCGGTCGCGCCCGAGCTCGAGCTGGAAGGCGTCACCGCCGACGTGGCGCTCCAGAGCCTGATCGAACGGGTCGACGCGCCCCGGGCATGATCATCCCATCCCGGCGCTGGTTCCTGGCCGCGGCGGCGTTGGCCGCGCTGGCCCCTCTGGCTTTGGTGTGGCCGGCCGGCGCCGCCCTGTTGCTGGTCGCGGATCTGGGGTGGATCGGCGCGCTGCTGGTGGACGCCTGGCGCAGCGCCGCCGTGCCGCTCGACGCCTTCCGGCCGGAGCGGGAGACGCCGCCCGCGTTCTCGGTCGGGCGGCCGCTGCCGGTCACCTATCGCTGGACCAATCCGCTGTCCTATCGCGCCCGGCTGACGGTTCGGGAAGCGCTGCCGGCGCCGCTTCGGCTCAGCAGCGCGGCCGAGCGCACGCTGGACCTGCCGGCCCGGGGGACAGCCAGCGAGCCACTGGTGATCGAACCGATCCGGCGGGGCAAGGCGCGGAGCGGTCCGCTCCACCTCCGGGTGGAGGGTCCCTGGGGACTCGCGCTCCGGCAGGGGCGGCTCGACCTGCCCTGGGAGGCGACGGTGTTTCCATCGCTCAAGGGTGTGGCCCTGCGGGCCCTGCTGACACCGGCCCAGCGTCGCCGGGAAGCGGGTCTCCGCAGCATCCGGCGACTGGGGGAAGGGCGGGTATTCGAGAGCCTGGCCGAATGGATCCCGGGCGATGACACCCGCACCATCGACTGGAAGGCCACGGCGCGGCGGGGCAAGGTGATGGCGCGCCGCTACGAAGACGAGCGCCGCCAGCAGGTGGTGCTGGTACTGGACGCGGGGCGACGGCTCACCGCCGAAAGCGAGGGCCGAGCCCGACTGGAAGACGCGATCGAAGCGGTGCTCCATCTCGCGGTGACCGCCATCGACCATGATGACGATGTGGGGCTGATGGTGTTCACCGACCGGGTCGAGCGCTATCTCCGGCCGGCCCGCGGTCGGCGAGCCCTGGCGGCGATCATGGACGCACTGGCGGCAGTGGAGGGTCGGTTGGTCGAGCCCGATTATCCCGCGGCGTTCGCCTTTCTCGCGACCCGGAGCCGGCGCCGGGCCTTCACCGTGGTGTTCACCGATATCATCGACCGTACCGCCAGCGAGGCGCTGATCGCCCATACCGTGTCACTGCGCCCCCGCCATCTCCCTCTCGCGGTCACCCTGCGGGACCCTTCCCTCGAGCGGCTGGCGAATGCGAGGCCGGACGATCCCGACGGCGCCTTCCGCCGCGCCGCGGCCGAGGAGCTGCTGCTGGCGCGGGCGGAGGCTCTGGCGGACATGCGGCACCGCGGGGTCCTGGTCCTGGATGTGCCGCCGGCCGACGCGGCGCGCGCGGCATTAGCGATGTATGAGAGGCTGAAGCGGGGAGGGAAAATCTGAACATCGTTCCGGGTTCCACGTTCCGGGTTCCAGGTGCGGTGCTGCGTGCGGTGCTACCTGCCAGGTGCTGAGTGCTTGACCTGACCCACCGCTGTCATCCTGAGCGCAGCGAAGGATCTTGCCTGGAACCTGGCACCCGGCACCGCACCTGGCACTGCACTGTGCACCGCACGTGGAACCCGGAACGCGGAACCTGGAACATGGCGCCGGAACGTGTGCCTCATCTATCAAACCAATACGACATCTTGATCAGGAACGTGTTGTTCGGATGAGTGTCGAACAGCCGGTTGAGATCACTCCGGAAAGAGCGATCGCCTCGCTCCCCCTCGAAGTCGGACCGTCCCTGCTGCCACACCAGGTAGAGCGCCGATCCGGGCCGGTATTCCCAGCGCGCCACCACGTTGGACCGGAATTCCTTGAAGTTGAATCCCCCGGGATCGGTGATCGCGGTGTAGGGCATGAACCGGTCGTCGTAGTTCGCGGCCCGGGGCTGATTCAGCTCCCGCAGATTGGAGTATTCGCCCTTGGTGATGAAGGGCGAGGCGTAGACTTGCAGCGTGATGGTGGGCGTCGCGGTGATGTCCAGCCGGCCGGTCAGGCTGGCGGTTTCCTGCTCCAGGTGGGCAAAGGTGTGATGCACCGTCACCCCGTCCGGATCGGTGAAGTTGTCGAACCACTGGCGATCGTCCCGGTTGCGCGAGAGGCTCAAGCCGGAGGACATCGTCATCCTGGATGAGAGCCGGAAGCGGACGTAGGGCTGAAGGCTGACCGCATGCGACCGTCCCTCGTCGGCCTGCCAGTAGTTGAACCAGAGCTCGGGCAGAATCAGCTTGCGCTCGTCTCCACTGAACCCGCTCCAGGCCGAGATGATCTGGTCGGTCCGAAGGGCTGGTCCGCCCCGGGCGCAGCGGTCGCAGAACACGTCTCCCACTCCGCCCCAGGTGATCCCAGCGTGGAACCACCAGCTGTTCTTGAGCTCGGTGTGGACGTTGGTGTTGAAGGCATGATCGAGCGGCAGGCCGGCGGCGGTCCAGTCATTCCACTGGTTCA
>DASWKS010000297.1:0-5010 GCA_036396495.1 Gemmatimonadales bacterium | reverse complement strand
GTGCTCTTCCCCACGTTGGGCCGGCCGATGATGGCCACGGTGGGCTTGCTCATGCCGCCACCCGATCGGCTGCGTCGACAAAAGTCTTCGACAGCCGGAGCGGTACCGGGACCGCTGCCGCCAGCGCGTCGAATGGCAGATCGTCGATGAACCGGCCGGCGTCGTTCACGGCCTCACCAGGCAGGAGTACCAGATCCAGATTCTTCCGGTGCTGCAGCGCCTCGAGAAAGGCTCGGCCGGGCAGCAAGCCCGCGGTGGTCACGCGGGGACCGAACAGCGAGTTCTCCAGCGTGATCAGCTCGAACCGGGCGCCGGTGGCGCGAGCCAGCGGCGTCAGCACTTCCGGCATCAGCAGGCCCATGCTGGTTCCGGTGCAGACCCCGATCCGGAGCCCCTCCCACTCGGCCAGCTCGTCCCGGCCCTCTCGCACCGCCCGTTGCAGCCATCGGACCGAGCCGACCCCGTTCTCCACCTGCTCGAAGCCCTCGTAGGCCGGTTCGGGAGGCAGCGGCAGCTCGGCCCGGAGGTAGAGCTCGTCGGCGCCGTAGGCCCAGTGCATCCCGCGCTCGGCCAGCGCCTGCTCGCTCCAGCGTTCCACCTGGGCCACCGCCGCGCGGCATTCATCCCGGGTCGGCTCGCGGCAGCGGTCGTGCCGGCTGAACTCGGTGAGCCCCACCGGAACCACCGAGACGTTCAGCACCGGGTCGCCCAGTGAATACAGGTCGGTCAGGGTCTGGGTCATGACCGCGCCGTCGTTGACGCCGGGGGACATCACGATCTGGGTATAGAAGGAGATGCCGTGCTCCGCGAAGAAGCGCAGCTGCTCCAGGACGTCGGGTGCGGCCGGGTTACGGAGCAGCCAGCGCCGAATCACCGGGTCAGTGGCATGGACCGAGACGTAGAGCGGGGACAGCCGGTACTCCACGATCCGCCGCAGGTCCCGCTCCTTGAGATTGGTCAGGGTGGCGAAGTTCCCGTAGCGAAACGAGAGGCGGTAGTCGTCGTCCCGAATGTAGAGCACCTCTCGCAGGCCCTGGGGCAAGCCGTCGACAAAGCAGAAATCACAGCGGTTGGCACATCGACGGATCCGGGGTGGCTCCAGGGACACCCCCAGGGACTCGTGGGCGGGCCGCTCGATGTCGAACTCGATCTCGTCACCGTCCGGCTGGCGGACGTGAAGCAAGAAGGCGTCCTCGGCGGTCAGAAATTCCCAGTCGAGGAAGTCCTCCAGCTCGCGCCCGTTGACCGAGACCAGCGCGGTCCCAGGGACGATGCCGATTTCCTCCGCTATGGAGCCGTGGTCTACCGCGGTAACCGTGATCATAAACCGGGGCGAAAGATGGCGCTATCGCCCTGATTTATCAAGACTTAGGACTTATGAAATTACGTAACACTACAAGGTCGGAAGGGTCGACGCCTGCTTTCAGGCCAGCACCACTGCCGTCCCCGAGGCACTCACCATCAGCATCCCGCCGCCGGATCCCATCTGGATGCTCTCGTAGTCGAGGTCGACTCCGATGACGGCATTGGCGCCCAAGGCGGAGGCCTCCTCGCACATCTCGCCGATGGCGAGGTCGCGGGCGGCCCGGAGCTCGCGTTCGTAGGCGGCGGACCGGCCGCCCACGATGTCCCGGATCCCGGCGAAGAGGTCCTTGAAGATGTTGGCGCCGAGGATGGCTTCACCCGAGACCACGCCCATATACTTGGTGATCCGGTGGCCTTCGGCAGTGTTGGTGGTGATGACGAGCATAGGGACTCCATTGACGATTGCAGTCGGTTGTTCCGGAACACAGCGAGCAATTGTCAATCATCAATCGTCAATCGTCAATGGCGAGAGCTTTCACGAATGCGAGGTGTGCGACGGGCCCAGCCCCTCACTTCACCAGCGAATACACCTGGACAAACTCTACGTCGAGCTCGTCGCGCCACACTCCCAGGACGTAATCCCGGCCTGCCTCCAGCAGCTGCAGATTACTGGGGACTCGCAGCACGCCGATGGCGGTACCGGTCGGGGAATAGATCGACCAGTCGCGGAGTTCCTTCCCCGGGATGGGATAGCCTTCGATCCACAGGTTATCCAACCCATCGACCATCAGATTAGCGTAAGCCGGGAACGCGCCGGGATACTCGATCCCCCGGTAGAGTCGCTCGATTCGTCTGGTATCCCGACCGGCTCGACGTGCGAGCTCCTGGGTGATGAATCGGTTCACGTGCGCCGCTGTCACGGGTACCGCTGCACGGCTGTCCCGCACTGTATCCACCCGTTCTCCGCGGAGCGAGAACTGTGCGACTTCGAAGGCATCGCCGGTGCCCACATACGCGAACGTGGACCCCAGGGCCACCGAGGTCTGTTTGCCGAGGGGCCGGGGAACATCCTCCTGGCCCAGGAAGTAGCGCTCCGAGGCCGGGAATGTCCCGAGCTTCACGGCGTTGGCGTTAGGCGCCAGGACCGTGATCGCCACGTCGGGGCGCCGCGGACCGATACCCGTGGGAGGTGCAGCCGACCGATGGACGAACGCCAGGGTTCCCCCGCTGTTACACCGGAAGTCAGACGGAGACAATTCGTTCCCGGACAGGGTGTGGACGTCGAGGGCCCGGGTGTAGACACCGTCCGGGCTGAACACCGAAATACGCCACAGCGACGGATCGTAAACAAATGTGGAATCACCGGCGCAACGCCGGACTGGACCCACGAGGCGGAATTCCCCCGGGCCGGCTCCCCGGCGTCCGGAGGTCCTGAGCGGTTTTCCGGCGGGCGAGAAGAGCCGCAGCTCCATATTCATGCCATCGACCACGACGACCGCCCCCGAGCTCAGCCGAACCGTACCCCTGACCCGGCCGAACGACTCCGGTCCCGCGCCGTCCTGCGAACCAATGGACAGAACGGGGCGCTCCGAAAGCCGCCAGGTGTGGGGCGGCCTTTGGGCTTCGAACCAGGCAATGGGCAGCACCAGCAACGCGGCGAGAGCACTCACGTGAACTAGCAATCAAGACTCCAGTACCGCACTGACAATTGACAGTTGACAATTGACAATTGCTTGCCGTGGATCCCGACACGTACTCGTCAATCGTCAATCGTCAATCGTCAATGGGCATGCGTTCCGCCCAGCGCCGCAGCTTCTTCCGGTAGCTCCAGTGCTCCACTTCCAGATAATGGCGGGTCGAGTCTCGGTAGCGGATGCCGTTGCCCAGATCGTCCCACGGGTTTGCCTTGCGCTCCCGTAAGGCGGTGGCCGAAGGGCTGCCCGCTCTGACCGCGCGGGCGAAGCGAGCCGCTGCGACGGTCTGCCAGTGGACCAGGCCGAATTGGCCGCTGTCGGGCTGGATCAGCCCGGCCATGAAAAACGTGTCGTATGTCGGGTGAAACAGATTGAGATACAGCCGCGGCCGGCCGTCCTGCCAATTCAGGTGGCGCTCCTCCAGGAACGGGAATCGAATCAGGTACCCGGTGGCCCAGACGATGACATCCACCTCGGCCGCCGTACCGTCGACGAAGTGCACCCTGCGGTCGTCCACCCGGGTGATGTCGGGTTTGGGGGTGATGTCGCCCTGGCCCACGTAATAGGGGAGCAGCGAGTTGACGATGGGGTGGGTCTCGAACAGCCGATGGTCGGGCCGGGGAAGGCCGATGCGGGCCGGCGAACCGACCAGCAGCCGGTGCATCAGGGTGGCCGAAGCCCGGCGCAACCACAGCGGCGCGCCTAACGCCAGCATCTGGTCGGCCACCTGGTCGGCCGGCTTCCCCAGCAGGTACTTGGGGAGGTACCAATACCCGCGCCGGGTGCTGTGCCAGGCGTGCGCCCCGTTCTGGGCGGCTTCCACCACGATGTCGCAGCCGCTGTTCCCGCCCCCGACCACCAGCACCCGTTCGCCGTCGAAGATCTCAGGGGTACGATAGTCCGCCGAGTGCAGCGAGAGCCCGGTGAACCCACCAGGATAGCCCGGCTGCTTGGGGAACCAGTGATGACCGTTGGCCACAACCACGAGATCGAACCGGCGGCGCTCACCCCCGGCCAGGGTGATCTCCCAGGCTGAGTCGGCCTGGCCCTCGGCCGATGGCGCCACCCGGTCAACCGAGGTGTTGAACCGGATCAGCGGCAGCAGGTCGAACTGGCGGGCGTAGTCGCGCAGGTAGGAGAGGATCTGGCTGTGATGGGGATAGTCGGGAAACTCCCTCGGCATCGGAAAGTCGGGATACTCGGTGCCGGGCTTGGAGCTGATGGTGTGGGTGGAGCGGTAGACCCGTGCGCCGGACTTGCCGTAGTTCCAGTTGCCGCCCAGGTCGTCTTCCCGCTCCAGGACCTCGACCGCGAAGCCCGCGGCGCGAAAGTTCTTGGCGGCAGTGAGTCCCGAGCTGCCGGCCCCGATCACGGCGACCCTTCCGAGCGTGCCAGTCACGGAGAGCAACCATTGTCGATTGACAATTGATGATTGACAATTGCCTGAGGAGATCTTCGCTTCATGTAATTGTCAATCGTCAACTGTCAATCGGCACTGCAACCGGGTTCGCGCTCACGCCGGGCGGGCTGAAGCCCGGTGACTCGACCGTGTCCGGCGGAACGTATTCGCGGGTCGCGTGCAGGGCGATGACGGTGGCGGTGAGCAGTACCACGGCGCCGGCCTGGTGCAGCGCCCCCCAGAACACCGGACTCACCGGAAAGCGCAGGATGGTGAAAACCCCGAGGACGAACTGGAGCAGCACCGCGCCACCCACCAGCTTCCCTTCGAGTGGCAGACCGTGCCGGACCAGCCGGCGCCCCAGAACCAGACCATAGACCAGCAGAGCGATTCCGAGCAGCCGGTGAATGAATTGCACCGCGACCGGATTCTCGGTGAGGTTTCGCCATCCCGGGGAGAGGAGACCCAGTCCCGTTGGGACCAGCGCGCCGCCCATCAGCGGGAACGTGTTGAACATCCCGCCGGCCTTGAGCCCTGCGACGAAGGCGCCGTATAGGAGTTGCAGCCCCAGCAATAACGCGAAGCCGCGGACCGCCATTCGAAGCCCGGTCG
>DASWKS010000296.1:0-4890 GCA_036396495.1 Gemmatimonadales bacterium | reverse complement strand
CAGGCGCGGCACTCGGGATCGGCCCGGCCGCCGCGCAACAGCCGCAACAGGCTTCCGGTGCCCCGGCCAAGATCGCCTTTGTGAACGCCCGGTCGGCGCTGCAGGCAATGCCGGGCTACGCCAAGGCCGAGTCCACGTTCGTCAAGGAAGGGGAAGCGACCCAGGGCGAGTTGCGCCGGCTGCAGGCGCAGCTGGATTCCGCGCTGGCCCAGTTCCAGCAACAGGAGCCGATGCTGTCGGCCACCAACCGCGCCACCCGGCGGAAAGAGCTCGAGACCAAGAACGAGCAGCTGCAAACCCGGGCGCGCGATCTCCAGCAGAAACTGGCGCTCAGGGAGCGAGAGTTGCTGCAGCCGATGCAGGAACGGCTCACCGCGATCATCGAGGGGATCCGGGCCGAAAGCAACTTCGCCATGATCATCGACCTGGGGGCCCAGGGACTCGGCATCGTGACCTACGACAAGAGCCTGGACATCACCCCCCGGGTCATCCAGCGGTTGCGGCAGACCAACTGACCACTGCGTGGAGCCCGGTGCCCTGACCCCCCGCGCCGTCGCCGAGCTGATCGGCGGTCGCCTTGTCGGCGACGGGTCGGTGCATCTCACGGGCTTCGCGCCGCTCGATCGAGCCGGCCCGGCCGATCTTTCCTTTCTCTCATCCGGGAAATACCTGGATGCCTTCCGCGCGTCTCAGGCCGGCTGCGTGCTGGTGGCGGACGATCTGGCGGGCGCCGCCGGTGGACCGGCGGTCCGCATCGTAGTGCGGGATCCGGCGCGGGCCATGGGCCAGGTGCTGGCGCATCTCCATCCCGAGGCCCCTCCCGCTCCAGGCATCGATCCCACCGCCCGGCTCGGCGCCGGCGTCATCCTGGGGCGGGAAGTCTCGATCGCACCCTACGCCGTGATCGGCGCCGGAGTCCGGCTGGGCGACCGGGTGGTGATCGGCTCCGGTACGGTGATCGAGGACCAGGTCGAGATCGGTAATGACAGCGTCCTGGGTCCCCGCGTCGTATGCTGTAGCGGCACCCGCCTCGGCTGCCGGGTCCGGGTGAAGGCGGGCGCGGTCCTGGGCGGCCGTGGATTCGGCTACGCGCCCGGCGAAGGCGGCCTGGAACGGCTCCCCCACGTCGGGCGCTGTCTCATCGAGGATGACGTGGACATCGGCGCCAACACCTGCATCGATCGGGGCAGCATCGACGATACAGTCATCGGTGCGGGGACCAAGATCGACAATCTGGTGCAGCTGGGACACAACGTGCGGATCGGGCGCCGCTGCTTGCTGATGTCGCAGGTCGGCGTGGCCGGCAGCGCCCGCATCGGCGACGGCGTGATCCTGGCGGGGCAGGTGGGCGTGGTGGGTCATCTCAGCATCGGCGCCGGCGCCCGGGTGGCCGCCCAGTCGGGGGTCGGCAACGACATTCCCGCGGGCGCCGACTACGGCGGCTCGCCGGCCCGGCCCCATCGCGAGTGGCTGCGATCGCACGCCGTGCTCTATCGCCTGGCGCCGCTGGCCAAGAACCTCGAGGCGCTGGTCAAGGAACGGAACGCGCATGCCTAGGCGGACCCTGGCAAAGACGGAGTCGGTCCAGGGTGTGGGGCTCCACACCGGCGTCTGTACCACGGTCACCGCCGGCCCGGCTCCCTCGGAGCACGGGATCGTGTTTCGGCGGCGGGATCTGCCGGGGCAACCGGAGATTCCGGCGCGGGTGGACGAGGTCGAGGCCACCGAGCGGCGCACCGCCATCGGCCATGGCGAATCCACCATTCATACGGTGGAGCACCTGCTGGCCGCCGTCGTCGCGTCGGGCCTGGACGACGTCGTGCTGGAGCTCGATGGCCCCGAGCCGCCCATCCTGGACGGCTCGTTTCTTCCGTGGATGGAACTGCTGGACCGGGCCGGCGTCGCCGAGCAGGCGGGCGAGCCGACCTGGATCGACGTGCCGGCGGCGTTCACTCTGTCGGAGGGCGATTCGAGCTACGTGGTGGCGCCGGCGAAATCACTCCGGGTCACCGCCACGATCGAATGGGACCATCCCGTCATCGGGCGCCAGGCCGGTACCTACGACATCAATCCCGCCGACTTCCGCCGGGAGCTGGCCCGGGCCCGCACCTTCGGCTTTACCCGCGAAGTGGAAGCGCTCCGGGCCCAGGGCCTCCTTAAGGGCGCGTCGACCGCGTCGGCGGTGGCCCTGAGCGACAGCGGGGTCATCGGGACCGAGCTCCGCTGGGCCGACGAATTCGTGCGGCACAAGGCCGGCGACATCGTGGGTGACCTGGCGCTGGCGGGGGGCCGGGTCCGGGCCCATGTCATCGCCACCCGGCCCAGCCACCGGGGCAACGTCAGCGTCGCCCGGGCCATCGCGCGCGCCGGCCGGCGCAGCACCGTGGCGCTCGACATCGGCCGGAACCTCAACATCATGCCGCACCGCTATCCGATGCTCCTGGTCGATCGCATCGTCGAGATCATCGGCAACCAGCGGGTGGTGGGCATCAAGAACGTCACCATCAACGAGCCCTTCATGCAGGGCCATTTCCCCGGGCACCCGATCATGCCCGGGGTGCTGATCATCGAGGCGATGGCCCAGACCGGCGGATTTCTTTTGATGGGCACGGTCGACCGGCCGGAAAACAAGGTCGTGTACTTCATGTCGATCGACAACGTGAAGTTCCGGCGGCCGGTGGTGCCCGGGGATCAGCTTCGTTCGGAGCTGGAGATGATCCAGCACCGGGGGCGGACCTGCCGCATGCGCGGCACCGCCTGGGTGGACGGCAATCTGGTGGCGGAAGCGGAATTCATGGCGCGGGTGGTGGACCGATGAAGCCCGGGATCCATGCCACCGCGATCGTCGATCCCGGAGCCTGCCTGGGACACGACGTGGAGGTCGGACCTTTCGCGATCATCGGGCCCGACGTGACGGTCGGGGACCGCTGCCGCATCCTGGCCCGGGCTACGCTGGAACGCAACGTCCGGCTGGGAACCGAGGTGACCGTCGGCATCGGCAGCATCCTGGGCGGGGAACCCCAGGACCTCAAGTTCGGCGGGGAGGAAACCTGGGTCGACGTGGGCGACCGCACCCGGATCCGGGAGTACGCGACCATCAACCGGGGCACGTCCGCTTCCGGCGCCACCCGGGTGGGGGCGGACTGCTTCATCATGAGCTACGTTCATCTGGCACATGACTGCCACGTGGGCGACGGCGTGATCATCGCCAACGGCACCCAGCTGGCGGGACACGTCACCATCCAGGATCGGGCGATTCTCTCCGGCCTGGTGGCGGTGCACCAGTTCGTCACCATCGGACCGATGGCGTTCGTCGGAGGAATGAGCCGGGTGAACCAGGACATTCCTCCCTTCGTGAAGGCGGTGGGCAACCCGGTGGAGCTCTACGGGCTCAACACCGTTGGTCTCCGGCGGGCCAACTATCCGGCCGAAACCGTCACGGCGCTCAAGCGGGCCTACCGGCTCTTCTTCAATTCCGATCTCAATCTGTCGCAGGCGCAGGAACGGGCTCGGCAGGAGCTGCCCTCCCTTCCGGAGGTCGGCTTGCTGCTCGAGTTCGTGGCCACCTCGCAGCGGGGCATCCCGGCGTGAGGGCCCGCCTGCCGGTGGGCGTCATCGGGGTCGGCGCGCTGGGCCGGCACCACGCGCGGCACCTGGCCTCGTTCCACGGCGTGGACCTGGTGGGCGTGCACGACCTCGACACGCCCCGCGCCCTCAGCGTGGCGGCCGAGACCGGCTGCGCGGCGTTCAACGACGTCGACGATCTGCTGCAACGGGTCCAGGCGGTCACCGTCGCCGTGCCCACGCCGGCGCACGTGGACGTCGGCATCCGCGCCCTGGAGGCGGGTGTGCCGGTGCTGATGGAAAAGCCCCTCGCCGCGTCGCTGGAGGAAGCCGACCAGCTGATCGACACCGCCGACCGGACTGGTCTGCAGCTGCAGGTAGGACACATCGAGCGCTTCAACCGCGCCATCCGGGCGGCCCAGCAGCATTTCGGGGATATCCGCTATTTCGAGAGCACCCGGTTGGCGCCGTTCCAGCCCCGGGGGACCGACGTCGCGGTGGTGCTGGATCTGATGATCCACGACCTCGACCTGGTGCTGCATCTGACCGGTGGAGCCGAGGTCCTCGATGTGCGGGCGTCCGGTGTCGCGGTGCTGACCCCGTTTCTCGATCTCGCCACCGCCCGGGTCGAGTTCGCCAACGGCGCCGTGGCGATGGTCACCTCCTCCCGGATGGCCCGCGAACGCACCCGCAAGCTGCGGATGTTCCAGTCCAATGGTTACTTCTCGCTCGACCTGGCCGCGGGCAACGGGGACTTCATGCGGATCCGGCCCAGCTGGATTCCGGGCACCGGCACCAGCCTGCAGGAGATCGTGGAGCACGTGCCGCTCGCCGCGCCCCAGGCCGACGCGCTGGCTCTGGAGCTCGCCAGCTTCGTGCACGCAGTCCGGGGCCACCGGGACACAGTGGTGAGCGGCCCCGAGGGCCGCGCCGCGCTGGCGTTGGCGCTTCGGGTAACGGCCGCGGTCGAATCGGCGCCGGTGGCCCGGCCCGTCGGCTGATGCCGTCCCGCGCGCCGCGGATCTTCATTTCCGCGGGTGAACCCTCCGGCGACCAGCACGCGGCGCGGGTGGCCGAGGCTCTCCGGCGCCGCTGGCCCGACGCCACCATCGACGCATTCGGCGGACCGGCGCTGCGCGCGGCCGGCGCCACGGTTCGCTTTCCCATGGAAGCCTACACCGTCATCGGGTTCTTCGAGGTGCTGGCCAAGCTTCCGGCCCACATCCGGCTCTACCGGAGCGTGGTCCGGGATTTCCGCGCCGGCCGCTACGATCTGCTGGTCGCGGTCGACTATCCCGGGTTCAACATCCGGCTGGCCGAAGCGGC
>DASWKS010000295.1:0-2262 GCA_036396495.1 Gemmatimonadales bacterium | reverse complement strand
TGTACTCCGCCAGTCGCTGCGCGACCATCCCGTCGAGCACCGCGGTTCTGACGACCGGTGCCCCGTCGGCCTGGGCAGTCGAGGTGACCCGCGTCAGGTACTCCGATAGCCGCCCGCGAAGTTCTTCCCGGATCTCCAGGGCGGCGGCGGGAAACTCGACGGCGTACGGCAGGGAGGTGAACGGCTCCTGGACCGAGACCAGGTGCAACGGAACCCCGGCCTTCCCGGCCAGTGATGCCCCGACCGGCAGTGCCTGTTCCGCCAGTTCAGAACCGTCCAGTGGCACCAGTACCGATTTGAACCCAACCGACTCGTTCATGGGTCCCTCCAGGAATGTTCCGCCCAAGCGGGCTGCCAGCTCACATGGTGAGGAGCTCCGGCGCCTGCCGCTCGAGCAGCTTGCGGACCGGACCGAACTCCCCGATCAGCAGATCGAGGACGTCATCCAAACTCAGGATCCCGACCGGGCGGTCTTCGGCGCCGGTCACGACCAGCCGCCGGATGGCCCCACGCGACATCTCCAGAATCGCCTCTTCGATCGGGGTATCCTCGTGGACCGACCGCACCGGGTGCGACATCACCCCGGAGAGCGGCGTGTGATCGGGATCGAGGTTGCCTGCGACACACCGGAGGGTGATGTCACGGTCGGTGACAAACCCGATGGCTCGATTCGCGCCGTCGGCGGAGAGAATGACGAGTGTCCCGACCCCGTGCTCGGCCATCCGACGCGCGCCGGCCCGGACCGACTCGCCGGGGGTGGCCGTCACGACGATCCGACTGCAGATGCGTCCCACTGACATAGGTGCCTCCCCTGGTTCGCTTCATGGCAGGATGCGCGCCAACACAATTTCGCAGGGTCGGTATGTGTGGGTCGTGAAAGGAGGGTGAAAAGGTCCTGCGCGAGGCGACCGCATCAACCAGGCCGCCACGGGTGTATCTTCGCCCGCTGTGTCGAGCCTCGTCTTTTTCACGCTGGCGATTTCGCTTCAGGGCCTGGCGGCGAACGACTCCTTGCTTCGAATCCGGGTCATGACAGGGCTCCGGCCGGTGGCCGGGGCCGTCGTCGCGACCCCGGATACCAGTGCTGCAACGGACCAAAGCGGGCTGGTGTTTCTCAGGCTGCCGCCCGGCCGATGGCGCCTGGCGATTTCTGCGGTCGGCTTTCGCCCCGACACAGTCGAGCTGGAGGTTCCCCACCCGGATGAGCTGGTGATCACACTGGAGCGGGTGGAGGAGCTGGAAGAGCTCAGCGTTTCGGCGACCCGCACCAATCGGCGAATTGCGGACGAACCGAGCCGAGTTGAGATACTCGCGCGGGAGGAGATCGAGGAAAAGCTGCTCATGACGCCGGGTGATATCCAGATGCTGCTCAACGAATCGAGCGGTCTCCGGGTTCAAAGCACCTCCCCTTCGCTGGGGGGCGCCAACCTCCGAATGCAGGGACTGCGTGGTCGATACACCCAGATACTCCTGGATGGTCTGCCCCTGGCCGGGGCGCAGACCGGATCGCTGGGGCTGCTGCAAATCCCCCCGATGGACCTCGGTAAAGTGGAGGTGGTCAAGGGGATCGCGTCGTCGTTTTATGGGGGCTCGGCCCTGGGCGGCGTGGTCAATCTAGTCTCACGGGCACCCGAGGGCCGCGAGCTGCTGGTGAACCAGACCACACTCGACGGCAGCGATGCCGTCGGCTGGATGGGCGGCCCCCTCGGCGGATTGTGGCGCGGGTCGCTCCTGGTTGGAGCGCACCGGCAATCGCGCCGGGATCGGGACGGCGACGGCTGGACCGACGTCCCCGGCTACCGGCGCCTGGTGGCCCGACCGCGACTGGTGCTGGCCGACCAAACCGGTCGATCGCTGTACCTCACGTCCGGCCTCACGCTCGAGGCCCGTGAAGGTGGGACGCTGCCGGGCTCCTCCGCTCCGGACGGCGCACCCTATCCCGAGTCCCTCGACTCGCGACGGGTCGATCTAGGCTTGAACGCCCGCCTGCCGCATGGCCCGGCGGTGTGGACCGTTCGCGCGGCCCTGGTCTCGCAGCACCATGACCGGCTCCTGGGACCGGTACGAGAGCGGGACGACCGCACCAACGGGTTCGCCGAGGCGGCGGTCACGCTCCCGGCCGGCCCAGGTGCCCTGGTGCTGGGCGCTTCTCTGGAGGTCGACCGGTTCCGGGGCCAAGACGTGACCGGCTTCGACTACCAATTCAGCATTCCGGCACTGATCGCCCAGTACGACTGGAATCCCGCCCCACAGTTAGGCATC
>DASWKS010000294.1:0-7822 GCA_036396495.1 Gemmatimonadales bacterium | reverse complement strand
CGCCCGGCACCGGGTTGGCCGCGGGGCTCGGGACCAGGGGACATCTGGTGTCGATCAGCCGGCTGCTGCCTGCCAGTGGACCGGCGAGTTACGACTCGGCGCGGGCCGCGGCGGCGGCGGCCGACCTCACCCTCTTTGCCGTGGCGGTGCGGGCCAGAGAAGGAGCGGGGAGTATCGCGATGCCTCTATCGCTGGCCGAGCTGATCAATGGAGCCGGCGTTCGTGCCATGCTGGTGTCGTTCGGTTCGCCCTACATCATCACCCAGGTCCCGGAAGTCAGCTCCTTTCTGATCGCCTGGACCGTCACCAGCCACTCGGAGTCGGCCGTGGCGGCCGCGCTGCACGGCGCACCAGTGACCGGCCGGCTCCCGATTGAGATTCCGCCCCGGTATCGAATCGGGGACGGACTGATGGCGGGTGGTCGACAACGGACGGACGGACGACAGACGGACAGACGGACCGACGGGCGGACGGACGGTAGATGAGGCGACTGGCTCTTGCTCTCAGCGCGGTTCTGATGCTCGGAGCTGGGTCGGGATTGGCGCAACAGCCCGTCCGACCGTCCGACCGTCCGTCCGCCAGTCCGTCCGACCGTCCGTCCGCTAGTCCGTCCGCCCGTCCGTCCGTTCTGGATTGGCGCCCGCTGGCACGGTTGTTGGACTCGGCGGTGGCGAACGGGGCCGCCCCCGGTGGGGTGATCGCCGTCAGCGTGGGAGGAGTGCGATACCTGCACGGCGCCGGACGCCTCGGTCTGGAAGACTCGACCCGCCCTGGTCCCGGCACGATGTATGACCTGGCATCGCTGACCAAGGTCATCGGGCTTACCACCGGAATCATGCTGGCGGTGAGCGAGGAGCGTCTGGCGCTGGATGCTCCGGTGCAGCGTTACCTGCCCCGCTTCGCCGGGCGGTTCAAGGAACAGGTCACCGTCCGGCATCTACTCACCCATTCGAGTGGGTTGCCCGATCACCGTCGCTTGTGGGTCGAAACACCAGACCGCGGGTCCGCCCTCGCGTTGGTGGATTCCACTCCGCTCGACACGGTACCGGGGGCCCGCATGGTCTACTCCGACCTGGGCGCCATGGTGCTGACCCAGGTGCTGGAAGGGATCTATGGGATGCGGATCGACTCCCTGTTGGAACAGCGGGTGTTCGGTCCCTTGGGACTTCAATCCACCCGCTACCTCCCGCCCCGGGAATGGCTGCCGCACATCGCCCCCACCGAGCATGATCCGTGGCGGGGGCGGATGCTGCATGGTGAAGTACACGACGAGAACGCGGCGTGGCTCGGCGGCGTGTCCGGCCATGCGGGGTTGTTCAGCACTGCGGAGGACCTGCTGGCCTTTGGAGAATGGGCGTTGGGGAACGTGAATGGAGAATGCAGGCGGCTCCCGGTTCTTCCTTCCATAGTTAGGGAGTTCGTCCGGCGACAGGATCTCGTCCCTGGGTCCAGCCGGGCCCTGGGATGGGATACTCCTTCCCCCAATTCCAGCGCGGGAACCAAACTGTCGCCCCTGAGCTTTGGACATACGGGGTTCACCGGAACCTCCATCTGGATGGATCCGACCCGGCGCCTGGTGGTGCTGTTGTTGACCAACCGGGTGCATCCGACCCGGGAGAACAACCGGCTTGGACCCCTCAGAAGGTCTGTGGCGGACGTGGTGGCTGGAATTGTGGACGTATCAAATCTCGTTGACATGTGAGGGTGGGTTCATCTAACTTTAAGCTTGAACTGCAGGTAGCCGGCACAGATTTGGCTGGAGCTGGCCACCAGAAGGCTGACGACCGAGAGCTGAGGATAGACATGAGCGTTGAAACCACCGGTATCCAGGTCATCCTGACCGACCAGGCCGTGGCCGAGGTCCGGAAGTTCATGGAGGCCGACCAGGTCCCGACCGATACCGCCGGGCTCCGGGTGGGGGTGCTGCCGGGCGGCTGTTCGGGATTCAAGTACAGCCTGAACATCGAAGAGGCTTCGCAGGAGGATGACATCATCGTTGAATCGAGCGGCATCCGGGTATTCGTGGACGGCTTCAGCCTCCAGTACCTGAATGGCGTGACGATCGACTTCGTGACCTCGATGCAGGGCTCGGGCTTCACGTTCACCAACCCCAACGCGACCGGCGGTTGCGGCTGCGGCACTTCGTTTACAGCATAGACGGACAGACGGACGGGCCGACGGACGGTCGGGGTGGCAAGGGCGGCTAACTCAGCCGCCCTTGTTTAGTTTGATGCCAACCATGCAGAAACCGTCCGTCCGCCCGTCCGTCCGTCCGTCTGTCCGCCAGTCCGCCTAGATGGCGTCCTTCGACCTCACCGTCATCGCGCTGTACCTCCTCGCCACCCTGGGGCTGGGTCTGTGGCTTGCGCGGCGGCAGACGTCGTCGGCCGATTATTTCCTGGGCGCGCGCGATCTTCCGGCCTGGTCGGTGCTGCTCTCCATCGTCGCGACCGAAACGTCCGCCCTCACGGTGGTCTCGATTCCGGGTGTGGGCGCCCGAGGCGACCTGACGTTCCTGCAGCTCACGTTCGGGTACCTGGTGGGCCGCATCGCGGTCGCGGCCTGGCTGCTGCCGGGGTACTTCCGGGGACAGCAGGAAACGGCTTACCAGCGGCTCGAGACTCGATTCGGTCCCGGAACCCGTCGGATGGTATCGGCCACCTTCCTGATCACCCGATTCCTGGGTGACGGAGTACGGATTTTCGCAGGCGCTATTCCGTTGGCACTGGTCACCGGCTGGAGCGTGTCGGCCGCGATCGTGGTCATGGGTGTGGTCACGTTGATCTACACCTGGCTGGGTGGTCTCAAGGCCGTGGTGTGGGCCGATGTGATCCAGCTGTTAGTGTATGTGGGCGGCGGTATCGTAGCGCTGCTGCTCGCCTGGTCGATGGCGGGCGGAGCCGAGGCGGCGCTGGCGCGAGCGTCCGAAGCCGGCAAGCTGCGGCTCCTCAACCCGGCGCTGAATCTCACCGATACCTACAGCTTCGCCGGCGGCCTGGTGGGCGGCGCCATGCTGTCTGCGGCCTCTCACGGCACCGATCATCTCATCGTACAGCGGCTGCTGGCCACCCGCTCGCTCCGGGATGCGCGGATCGCCCTGGTCGGCTCGGGCGTGGTGGTCATCTTTCAGTTCCTGCTGTTCCTGCTGGTGGGATCGGCGATCTGGGCCGCGGGTCTGGCACCTGAGGGCATGCTGCCGGACGCGATCTTCCCCAGCTTCATCGTGCACCAGATGCCCGCCGGGGTGCGGGGCCTGCTGATCGCCGGAATCCTGGCCGCCGCCATGAGCACCATCAGCTCCTCGATCAATGCGCTGGCGTCGTCCGTCACCTACGATTTCTATGCCGGGAGCACCGGCCGCACCGATCCGGCCCATTTGCTGCGCCTGGGCCGGATCGTCACGGTGCTCTGGGGTGTCGCGCTCACCGGGGGCGCGCTGGTTCTGACCGGCCTGGTGACGCGAATGGATACGCCGGTAGTGGTGCTGGCGCTCTCGATCGCGTCCATCACCTACGGCGCCCTCTTGGGAACCTACATCCTGGCGGCGCGGTGGCATCGGGCCGAGGGACGGGACGTCGTGATCGCGGCAGCAAGCGCCATGCTGGTGATGCTGCTGGTGGTCTTCGCGCGATCGCTGGTCGCGTGGGGGGTGGCACCATGGCTGGCGCCGTTCGGGCGTCTGGCATGGCCCTGGTATGTTCCCCTGGGCACGACGCTGACCATCCTCGTGGGAGTGGCATCCAGTCTTCTCCGACCCAGGACCAGCGCATGAGCATACTCGTGGGAGTGGACGCCGGCGGGACCAAGACCGTGGCGGCCGTGGCGCGCGAAGGCAAAGAACTGGCGCGCGAAACCGGTCCCGCCGGGACGGTCCGTCCAGGCCGGGTGCTGGCATCGGCGACCGCCATCTCGAGCACGGTCCGGCAAGCGCTGGCGCGGATCAGCGAAATCAGAGCCGACCGGCTGGTGGTGGGCGCGGCCGGGGTGGGGCGCGAGGAAGAGCGGAACGCGCTGCATGCGGCCCTCAGAGCGGAAGGGCTGGCTCCCCAGGTCCGCATCACCACCGACATCGAGATCGCGCTGGAGGACGGGTTCAGCAAGGGGCCGGGGATCGTGCTGCTCGCCGGCACCGGCAGCTTTGCTATCGGACGGCACGGGGATGGCTCGCTGCACCGCCAGGGCGGCTACGGCTGGCAGATGAGCGACGAGGGCAGCGGCTATGCTCTGGGCCGCTCCGCGCTGCACGCCGTGGGTCGAGCCCGGGATGGACGGGGGCCCGCGACCGAGCTCACCGCTGCCGTCCTGAGGACGGCCCGGTCGCAGCACTTCGACGAGCTGGTGCGGTGGTCGGTGACCGCCTTGCCGACCGAAGTCGCGGGACTCGCCACGGCCGTGCTGGAGGTGGCCCGCGAAGGCGATGCGGTCGCTGAGGGGTTGCTCCAGCAGGCGGTGCGGGATCTGGTAAGTCTGGTGACGCCGCTCCTGCCGGGATTCCAAGGAAACCTCCCTGAGGTGGCCATCGCCGGCGGACTGCTGGACAACGAGCCGCTCCGCACCCTGGCGCGGGAGGCGTTGCGAGCACAGGGCGTGAAGATGATGGAACGGACCCTGGATCCAGTGACGGGAGCCCTGGCTCTCGCCAGGGAATAACCAAGAGCAGGGAGCAGGGAGCAGGGAGCAGGGAGCGGGGAGGCGGGGGACGACTCCAGCCGGGGCTTATCGTCTCTCCTCCTGCTCCCTGCTTCCTGCTTCCTGCTTCCTGCTCCCCGCTCCCTGCGGTCAGATCCGCAGCCGGCTCCTCCGCATCCCATACAGGTAATAGATCAGCAGCCCGGCCAACAGCCAGAGACCAAACCGAATCCAGGTAATCCTGGGTAGCTGCAGCATCAGGTAGAGGCAGGCCACCACCGAGATGAAGGGGGTGACCGGCGCGCCCGGCACCCGGAACGGGCGATGCCGGTCCGGTTCCTTCACCCGCAGCACCACGACGCCGAGCGACACCAGGACGAAGGCAAACAGAGTCCCGATGTTGGTGAGGTCGACCACTTCGGCGATGTTGGCGAAAGCCGCGAAGCTGGCGACGAACACGCCGGTGATGATGGTGCCCACCCACGGTGTCCGGTACTTGGGATGCACTTTCGCGATGAAGGGCGGCAGCAGCCCGTCCCGGGCCATCGAGAAGAAGATGCGCGGCTGGCCCAGCTGGAACACCAGCAGCACGCTCCCCATCGCCACCACCGCGCCCAGCGCGATGATGAAGCGGGAGAAGTTGATCAGCCCGGGCGGCCCCTCGGCGTGGCTCAGCGCGGTCAGCATCGGCTCCGCGGTGCCCAGGGTCCGCCACGGGGCCATGCCGGTCATCACCAGGGACAGGGCGATGTAGAGCACGGTACAGATGACCAGGCTCATGATGATGCCGAAAGGCATGTCCTTGGCCGGGTTCTCCGCCTCCTCGGCCGCGGTCGATACCGCGTCAAATCCGATGTAGCTGAAGAAGATGATGGCGGCGCCGGCGCTGATGCCCGAGACGCCGTTCGGCGCGAACCCACCCTGCGCCGGATCGGTCCAGTTGGCGGGGCGGATCAGGAAGACTCCGATGGCGATGAAGAACAGGATGATCCCGATCTTGAGGATCACCATCGCGTTATTGGTATTGGCGGACTCGCGGATCCCGATGACCAGGATGACGGTCAGCGTCAGCACCACCAGAAACGCCGGCAGATTGGCGATGAACGGCACCCCCAATACCTGGGGCGCGGCGGTGAGCGCCGAGGCCAGGTACTGCAGGCTCGCGTCGGTCGAGCCCTGCGCCACCGCGTTGGCGGCGTCGGTGGCGGTCCGCACGTCGGTGGCCAGCCAGGCCGGGAGATGCAGGCCCAGGTACCCCAGCAGCTCCCGGAAGTGGCCGGACCATCCGATGGCCACGCCGATATTCCCGACTGCGTACTCGATGATCAGGTCCCAGCCGATGATCCACGCCACCAGCTCGCCCAGCGAGGCGTAGGCATAGGTGTAGGCCGATCCCGACACCGGCACCATCGACGCGAACTCGGCGTAACACAGCGCGGCAAAGCCGCAGGCGATCGCCGTCAGCAGGAACGACAGGACGATCGCGGGGCCAGCTCCCGGACGGGCGGCATCTCCCACGATGGCCGTTCCGGTGGTCGCAAAAATGCCGGCGCCGATGGTGGCGCCCACTCCCAGCGCCGTCAGATGCCACTTGTTGAGCGAGCGCCGGAGCCCGCTGCGTTCCCGAAGGTCGCTTTCGTAGTCGGCGATTGACTTTCGACGCCAGAGCTGGCTCATGCGGCCCGGACTGCGGGTGCGGGATCGTCCATATTCGACTCCGGATGTGGGATCAGAAAGTCACGCTGACCGTGGTGGTGCCGGGGATCGCGGCGCCTGCCGGAGACCGCGCCGGCCGGAAGCGGTATTGACGCATGACGTCGGAGAATTTCCTGGCGAAACCCCCATCGTCGATCTGCGGATCCAGCGCCACCCGCTCGACCCGACCGTCCGATCCGACCCAGAAGGTCACCGCGATGGTGCGGCCTCGCATCGACCTCGGATAATCCAGCGGAGGGAGGATCAGCTGCCGCGGCTCAGGCGGGATTCCACGTCCGGCATCGCCGCCGGTGCCCGGGCCGCTGCCACTGCCGGAACCGGGACCAGTCCCGCTGCCCTGTCCCGGGCCGGTACCGGTGCCCTTCCCGCCCCCGCTGCCCGGACCCCCCTGTCCGGTTGAGACTTTCGGCGCCGAGTCGGCGGCGGCGGTAACGGCAACGACGGGCTCGGGGGGTGGGGGCTCCACGACGACCGGGGTGGGCTCGGGCGTCGGCTGCGGCGGCGGGGGAGGCGGCGGGACCAGGGCCGGGGGAGCCGCGGGCCGTTCCAGCGCCGGGAGGGCGACCTCGCGAATGGATCCTCCGCCCCCACCGCCTCCCTTGGTGGCGGCGGGATCCCCCATCTGCGTAACGGGAGACCAGGACAGAACTTCCCGCCAGTTGGCCAGCACAATAGCGCCGATAAACAGGGCATGCAGCAGAACAGACCCGATCCCACCCCAAGGCGAACGGCGCGGCTTGGGCAGCAGTACGGCGGGAGGTGAAGGACGGTCCGGCATTGGCCTCTGAAAGATAGACTCTCGCGACTCTGGTCTTCGACGGCTGACCCCCAACGAGTACGGGGCGCGGCCCCCGAAGGTTCCGCGCCCCGCCCCGCCCTGCCGACCGGTTCAGACCTTGGGAGTGAACCCGATGACCTGGACTCCGGCGCCGCGGGCAATGTCCATCGCCTCGATCACTTCCTGATAAATCCGATCGGGCGCGGACTTGAGAAACAGCAACTTGGCCGGCCGGTTATCGTAGATCGCATGGATCTGCGTGTCCAGCTGGTCTCTGGGCACCACCTGCGAGTTGATGGCATAGCCGCCATCGGCGGTCAGCTCCAGCACGATCTGAGTGCTCGGCGCAGTGGACGCCACCGCCGTTTCGGGGGGTGGGACCTGCGCCTCGATCACCTGCCGGGACAACGGCTGCGAGATCATGAAGATGATCAGCAGCACGAGCATGATGTCGATCATCGGGATCACGTTGGGTTCGGAACTGACCTCACCCCGCGCTCCACCGCCTCCACCAGCCATACGCTCGCCCCCTCCCTACTGCTTCGGTTTGTCGAACAGGCCGCCGCCGGTGGCCTCGGGCTCAGTCACCGCCGCGAGCACCCGAACGCCGGAACGCCGGGCGATCTCCACCGCTTCCTGAATCTTGGAGAACTTGAGATTCTGGTCGGCCCGGAAGTACAGAACTTTGTTCTCGGGGCG
>DASWKS010000293.1:0-8330 GCA_036396495.1 Gemmatimonadales bacterium | reverse complement strand
CTCAGGTAGTGTGAAGTCAGTCACGGTGTCCCGATGATCGAGGCCTGCCATGTCCGGCCAGTACTCCTCAGCATTGGCTGAGATTGGATGGTCATCTTCAACGGCCGTCAATGTCACGCCGCGGTCGAGTGCCTTGGAGAGAATGTCGTTTAGGTCATCCTGCTGACTGGTGGCGGTCCTGCCGTCTGGCAGCGTAATGCGAACCGGAGGGAGCTTGGCGCCGGGGCGTGGAGGCTCGATAAGGCTCGCTCGAAAGTCAAACAGGGCCGGCCATTTGCGGGGGTTTTTCGCGCTGGCGACCTTCCGGTCCGCGCGATCCACCACAGCGTAGGCACGGTCTCCGAGCAGGCCGCCGCTTTCTGTAATCTCAGTGGCGTTCAGCTCCTCACCCATCATCGACTTGACGGGATAGCGCCAGATGGAGACGACCGCTCCACCCTCGATCTGCGATGGGCTTGGCAGAGTACCTCCGCACGATTCCGCCTAACGGCCAGCATTGAGCTGCCGGGGGGCGTGCGACGGCAGCCGCCCGGCCCCGCAAGGGAACATACCCGGCTGGCTGCCGCCCCGCTCCGGCCCCCGTCAGCTCCCATGCGCCCCTGAAAGGACATGGCGCCAGAGGGCGCAGAATTGCCTTGGGTCATTGCCTGACTCCGGTTAGGCGCCGTGCCCGGTACAGAACGGAAGAAGGTGTCTTCAGCACCCGCTCCCCGGACCGGCCCAATCCGCTCGGGTTGCATCGGGTGGAGATCACCGCCATCGATGGGGCCGGTGAGCCACCCTTGCCGCGGGCTAGCGGCTAGGAGCGTCGGGAGCGGCGGCCAGCCTTGCCCGCGCGCCCGAGTCGGCCTGGGCCAGGGCCGCGGCAATCCACCGCCGGTGGACGAGGGCACTGTCGGGCTGGCCAAGCCGGGCGTACGCTTCGGCCAGGAGCTGGTGCACCTCCGTGTGGGTCACGTAATAGTTGCTGCTTTCGAGGGAGCCTTGCAGGGCCGGCCGAAGCAGGTCGGCCGCCCTCCGCGGTTCGCCCCGGGCCAGGTGATGTCGCGCCAGGTGGTAGTTGGTGCGGGTGAATCCCAGGGTGCGAGAGTAGATCCCCCGCTCGAAGGCCCGCATGGCTCCCAGCGTGTCGTGCACGGCGAGGTGGACCAGGGCCCGGGCGTGGTTCGCGATGCCGCGCTCCCGGATCTTGCCACTCCGCCGAGCCCACGCCTCGGCCGAATCAGCGGCGTGCGAGACCAGCCCCGGATCGCCTGCCGCCCAGGGCCGCCTCGGCTAACATGGTGTATTGCACGTGAGCGGGAGCGCGCGGCCGCCTAACGGCAGCCGCGGATCGATCCAGCGGGTCAGGGAATCAAGGATCCGGATCGCGTCCGGGGCCCGGCCGGCCTCCAACAGCGCCAGGGCCTGGGTGAACCGCAGACGCCTTCCGTGTTCGCCGGTACGATCGGCCATGGTAGCCGTCGCAAAGCGCCGTTCGGCGACTTCGTGGAGCTCACGCCAGCGGGCCTGGTAGCGGAGGCTGATCATCAGCAGCCAGAAGCCCTGCCAGGTGGATTCGTAGTCCGCACCTTCAGCCAGTTGAGCGCGGGCCGTCTGGTCCGCGGCCGGGAAGTCGCCGGCGCGGAGCCGGACGGCCCCGGCAAAGACGTCATCGTAGGCGTCGAACGGGGTGGACTTCCGGCGGGCCGCGATGGCGTCGTCGGGGCGGCCGGCGGCATCCAGCATCCCCCCGAGGAGTGCCCATGCCTTCGCGGACCCGGGATCGCGCCTGGTCCAGGCCAGCGTCATCTCCAGGGCCCGTGGAATCGAATCGAGCGCAGCGTAGCCATACAGCAGCAACTGGAGCGCATCGCACGCGAGGCATCGGCCAGTCACCTTTCCAAAGCTGACGCCGCATCAACGGGTTAGCGCCAGCCCTGCTGAGCCCCGGCTCTCGCTGCCAATTCTCGCCTGGTGACCCTCGATCCGAAGCCCCCCGACGGCTGGTTGTGCTCCCGCCGCTATGGCTTGACCCGGATCGTGCCCTGCTTGAGCGGGAAGATGGACCCCGGGTTCCACGCCGGCAGACCGGTGAACGGCAACGCGCAATACTCCTCCGAGGTGTTCACCAGCGTCGGCTTGAAGCCGTAGGTAGTGGACGCGTCAGCCGGATCAAGGCCCAGCTCCGCATCGGTGACACGGAACCAGACGTCGTCGCCCACCTCGTGGTTCTCCGTGAGAAAGGCCGGACTGGTCGAGTTGTTTTCGGTTACCACGCCTGCGATGCGGGCCCGGCCGGGGAAGGCGGGATCAATCGTGACGCAGGTGACGACTCCCGAGAAATCAACGACCCCGTCGGGGCGGAACCGGCGCTGCCGGAAATGGCCGTCGACGGACCCGTCTGTCTTGCGGTGGGCAACAAACTGGAAGTCGCCCAATCCGGCGCCGGCCGCGGTAAAGTCGACCACACCGGCTCCCTCGACATGAAGGTCTACTCCGTTCCCCTGATTCAGACTGACGGGTGGGCCGAGCGCCTCGTCGACTTCGCTCCCGCAGGCGGCGAGGGCGATGATCAGAGCGGGAGCGAGTCGGCTACGCAGCGCGAGCATAGAGTCTCCTTGGGTGGAACACGTCGGGGCCGGGCGATGCCCGGCCTGCACCAACCCGAGGATAGGGAACCGGCTCGTTCCGGTCTTGTACGTGGTCTACTTTGGAACATTTCGAGCGGGATCGCCCCCCCTTTCGAGGCGCGACGCCCGAGCAGCCGGGACCTACTTCTGGATGATGGCCTTTGCCAGCACGGCCAGCGGAATCTGATCCTGCGAGACGATCATGTAGATCTTCTTTTGGAATTCGACGAAGAGCCGGCGATTGGGGGTTTTGGGATCGAAGACCATGTAGCCGTTCGCCACTCCGGGCAGGGGCTCCACCCCTTTGGGAGATTCGCCCCGGTACTGGTCGGCCGCCTGGCGCGCTGACGTGAACTTCTGCCCCAGGCCGGCCATGCCGGTGGGACCGTAGATAAGGAGCGAGGGCCCACCGCCGCCCTGCCAGCTCAGATGGCATACCGGTCCGGCCTGGGTCGCCCCAGCGAAGCCCTGGAGTTTCATCTGCTGCGTGACCACGGCCGGATCGATGGGCAGCGGATCGGTGCAGGGTGGGTTTGGCGGCGCGGCCCGGGTCGCCGCAACCATCAGGAGCGGGGCGACAATGGCAATCAGCATTGGCATCGGGATTGCTCCCTTCAGGCAAGTCTAGGTGGTAAGGCCTTAGTATCGCCGCTTCGAAGGAGGGTAAATCCCAGGAGGTGCCGACAGCCCGCCGCGTGAAAGGATCGTCCTGAAGGTGGAGGACCCGGCGGCATGTCACAAGCTGGCAGGCTATTCGCGATCCCCGCGCAGTTTCTCCAACTGATTCCCAGCCGCAAGCCGGAGATTCCTCCCGCCGCAGCATCCAGGATCCGGATCATGGGGAGCGCTGGGGGAGAGGATTCTAACGCCGAGTTGATCGGCCCGCGGACCGCACCGGTAAGGAGAACTGCACCAAGGAGTTAGGCTCGTGAGAATCTCGTGACGATTCCGGGGACGGGGCCGGTATCATGGGTCCCGTTCAGAGCGGCCGGCCGGCCGCGCTTACCCCGACATCGGAGGTCTCATGAGGTTCATTGTCGCAGGACTGCTTACCACAGCGCTCGCCGCGTGCGGCGACACCGATCCCACCACTCCCCTGCCCCCGCCGGCTGCCGACCACCCAACGGGTGGGTTCGCCGGCGCGCCCCTCCGCGATGCGCTCGACCGGATCGTCCCGGCGCTGGGCACGAGCCCGGCCGCCCTCGCACTTGGCACGGCCCTCACCGCTGCGTGGGAGTTCCAGACCGCCGCGTCGACGCCGGACATCGAGACGGCGCTGCACGCGCTCGTAGCCGAGAACCCGGATGCCGTGGTCGAAGCGGACGCCATCCGGCTCGCTCTCGTGATTCAACGCTGACGGCGCCAATGACTTCACTCACGATCAACCCACGACTCAAGGAGAACCCCATGTCCCGCATTCGCCTTTCGATGCTGGTCGCGATCGTCGCGCTGTTTCCGGCGGCCAGAGCCCAGGCCCAAACCACATTCACCGCGTGTTATGTGCCGAAGAGCGGCACGGTGTATCGCATCAAAGTGGAAGGCGCACCGAGCAAGTGCGGCTAGAACCACGTGGAATTCAGCTGGGAGTCCGGGACCTCCGGGCTCGCCAGATACCAGCCCCGGAAGACAACGATCAGCATTTCGTCCGGATCGACGACCGGGACCGGGGTCGCCTGTGAGCCGGGCGAGGTCGTCGTGGGCGGTGGGTTCACGGTCGAGCCGCTGGGAGCGGACGGGATCCCTCGCACGAACGGACCAGTAGGAATCGGAGTGCAGCCGGGGTGGCTGGTGCTGGTGACCAATACCTATGCCGGCTCGATTGATTTGACCATAACCGCGCTGTGCGTGACGGCGCCAGCCCCGTGACCATCGACTGCGATTCCGGTGTGGCCGGCGGGCTCTCCAAACCCGTCCGGCCGCCCTGGGCGCTGGTCGCATCCTCAGCCGATGTGCTTGCGGCGCGGTTCCATGCCCGTCTCGTCGCCCTCGACCCCGAGGTCGCGGCGCTCTTCGCGAAGACCGATCCGGCGGCCCTCCAGCGCCGCCTGGCTTACACCTTCTGGGCTCTGGCGGAATCGCTCGACCAGCCGGAGCGACTGGTGGTGCTGGTGGTGCCGCTCGGTCGCCGGCATGCCGGCTACGGGGTGCGGGAGGAGCACTACCAGCTCGCCACCGAGGCGCTGTTCGAGGCCCTGCGCGACACGCTGGGCCCCCACTCGACCCCGGAGCTGGAGGACCAGTGGCGAGAACTGATGGGGTTGGTGACCGCCGTGATGGAACGAGCCCTGAACGGGGAGCGGAACCCGTCGCTCGGTCGGAGCGAGACGCATGAATACTGAGCATAGCGTTGGCAGACATTCGAGCAGAAGGCATTCCACCATTTACCGGGAGGCAGTCATGCAGCTCGTACCCACCCTTCGGTTGCTCTCTTTCCCGGGGGCGTTCGCCCTCGCGACGGCGGTGTCGCTGGCGTGTACCGAGGGAGTCCCCAGCGCGCCGGATCAGGCTCCCCCGATTGCCGCAGCGGCTGGCGGACGGCCGCAGTTCGTGGACGACGACGGTAAGTACTACTGTAAGGCCAACTATAGCCTGGCCTACTCGGGCAGCACCGTTTACTCGAGCTACGACCTCAACCAGAACGGCTACATCTGCGAGTACAACAAGGGTGCCAGCACGGGGAAGCCGCTCATCGTGGATGATGACGGCAACCAGGGCTGCCCGAAGGGTTATGGTCCGGCCTGCCTGGCGACCGGCGATTATGGCGAGGTCTGGGACTTCAACGGCAAAAAGTGGATCTGCGTCCTGATCCCCAAGTGATCCGATCCGGCTCCAACGGAAAGCGCCCCGGGGATTGCTGCCGGGGCGCTTCCCACCGCCGCGTTTTCCGGAACGGACCTTGCAAGCGTGGCGCCGGTTTGCCACAGCCGATACCACCGTGGAGGTGCGAAAGTTAGTCGGGCTCTTACTGCCTAACGGCGGTAGGGGATATTGTCGTGCCTGGTTCATTGGGGGGCACGCGGTCGACCTGCCCCGGCGTCAACAATTGGTGCTTGGTCAGGAAGGCCCGAATGAGGTCCCAGGAGAGTGGGCAATCATTATGGCCGCAAGGCAGTTCGTGGAATTCCGCCCCCGATACGGCGGCGCCCAGGGCGCGACCGTGCTCGATGGGGACGAGTCCATCGGCCGCACCGTGCAGCACCAGCAGTGGGCCCCGATAGCCCTGTAAGGCTAGAAGGTTGTCGAAGGGATCGCGCACCAGCCACCCGGGCACCAGGTATTTTGCGGCCAACGGCCGGATGCTGGTGAACGACGACTCGAGAATCAATCCCGTGATGGGGCGCCCGGCCGCCAGATACGCAGCCGCTCCACCACCGAGAGAGCGGCCGTACGCCACGATCCGGGTGGAGTCGATACGCGGCTCCTGTGCGGCCCAATCGTAGGCGGCGAGCATCGCCCGGCGGATGGTTGCTTGCGATGGCCTGCCAGCCGCTCGGCCGTAGCCGGGATACTCCAGCAGCAGAACCGCCCAGCCCCAGGCCTGGACCGGCCCGAACTGGTCGACCCAGTCATCCGCCAGCTCGCCGTTGCCGTGGGCGAAGATGACGAGAGGGAACGGGGCGGGAGTACCGGGACCGGGAGGGAGGAAAAGTGCCTGACCCTGATCACCCGGTTCCAGCTGCACCGATTCGGCCCGCGCCTTCCCGACCGGCGCTGGGAGCCAGGCGGCGGGGAACAGCATGACCCGCTGGCCGAACCAGGCCCCCGCAAGGTACACGAGAACCAGCCCGATGCCAATCAGCCCGAGTGTGGTCAGCGGCGACCTCCCATGCCCGTTACGCTCGCGGCTACGCACCGCCACTCCCTGCTGACGGCAGTGTGGAGCCAACTTTCCTGGTGGGCGGCCTGTCTAATGCCCTGATCCAAGTAACCATCGAGGAATCGGCGATGCGACTTCCTGCCTCTGGCGACCTCTTTCCCAACCCCATGCTCGGCCCGCTCTCGGCCAAGGTGCTGCGCTACGGCCCCGGCACGAAACTTACCCGCCATCATCACGCCCGTGGGAGCTCAATGGACTCGAGGTGATCGCCGACGAAGCAGCCGTCGTGACCGCCATCGTCGCTCTCGCCAATGGGGATCTGAGCGAACCGCGTTTGGCGGCCTGGTTGCGCCGGAATAGGAGGAAGTTGCCGCGACGCGGGCCGGTCTAGCGTCGGATAGCTCCCGCCCCCCATCGAACATCACGCCAGCGAGTAGAGAAACTCCACGTAGGACTTCACCGCCCCGTCGAGACCGGCCAGCTTGGGGTTGCTCGCCTCGATCACGTAATACTCGTCGGGCGCATGGGCTCCACCGCCGTGCCCCATCCCGAACTGTCCCGCGGCCAGCTTGAGCGGTTCGCCCGTGAAGGTCACGCCCGGCCAGGAGCCCGCGAGGCGGGGCCACAGGAGCGGCTCCACGCCCAGACGGCGATAGGTCGCGAGCATCCCCTGCACCAGCTTCGAGTCGGGATCGGTTTCGGTAGGATCGTACCCGCCCGACATGTTTACTTCGATGTCGCCGAAGCCGTGCTTCACCAAATGTGACTTGAGCAGAGCCAGAGTCTCCTTGGCCGTCATGTCCGGCACCAGACGGATGTCGACCTTCGCCACCGCCTTGTAGGGCAGAATGGTCTTGCCGCCGGGGCCGGTGTATCCACCCACCAGTCCCTCGATGTTGATGGTGGGCTGGCTCACCAGCCGGACCTGGGCGTCGTGGAACGACTCATCGGCAATCCACTTCTGCACCCCGAGCGTCCGTTTCATGACGGCCTCGTTCTTCTTCGCGATCGCCGCCTCGAGGATCTGTTTTTGCCGAGCGGTGAGTGGGCGGATCTTGTCGTAGAAGCCTTCGACCGCGATGGTGTTGCCGTCTTCCTTCTTGAGCGTGGCGAGCGCCAGCACCAGATGCCAGGCGGGGCTGTCGACCGAGGCAGCCAGGCTCGAGTGGATGTCCTTGGCCGGCCCGCGCCCCCACTTCTCGCCGGTCGAGACCAGTTCCGCCTCGATGACGCCTTTGGCGCCCAGGTTCACTTCGACCCCGCCGTCGGGCGACTGGCTGCCCAGGGGGATGATGATGCCGAGGCACTTGCGGAGGGCCGCTTCGACCTGCGGCTTGAAGACGATCTCGCGCAAGTTGGGCGAGCCTATCTCTTCTTCGCCTTCGCAGACCAGCGCGATGTTGACCGGCGGTTTCTTGCCCGCGGCCTTGAAGGCGTTCAGGGCGGCGAGGGCCGCGGTCTGGGGGCCCTTGGTGTTTGTGGCGCCGCGGCCTACGATGACCTTCCCCAGGCCGGGCTTGTCGACCAGGCGGCCTTCGAGCGGCGGAGAGGTCCACTCGGCCGGGTCGTACTGCTTGACATCGTACATGAAGTAGATGCCGAGCCAGTTCCTGGCTCCGACGTCGAGGGTGGCGAACACCCCGGGCTTGCCGGCGGTGTTGATGACCTCGACCTGGGGGAAGCCGGCGTCCCGGGCCAGTTTCGCCATGTACTCCGCGCCCTGGGGGTACCCGATATCCTCGGCGGCGATCGAGGGGAGGGCGATCCACTCGCGGAGCATCTGGAGCGTAGCGTCGTGCTGCTTCGGGATCAGTGCCAGGACCGCGTTCTTGTCCTGGTCCTGGAGCGCGGCGGCGGCATGGGGGCCCAGGGCGATCGCGGCGGCGCCGGCAGCCGAGGTC
>DASWKS010000292.1:0-9105 GCA_036396495.1 Gemmatimonadales bacterium | reverse complement strand
CTGGCGTGATCCTGGAGCACCAGCCGAATCGCGCCCTGATCGTCCTCGCCCCAGGCACCCCGCACCCGCCCTTCCCGGTCCCGGAGCACAAACTCGCGCGACTCCACCACCGCCGGCACGAACCCCGGCATGCCGTGCCGCGCGGCCACCACCACGATCGCCGCGGACACGCCCAGGAGCAGGGCCACGACCACCAGGGTCCCGAGCGTGAGTCGCCGGAGCCTGCCGTTTTCGACCTCCAGCTGGTACATGCGATGCACGAGCTGCGCCTCGTGGCGCCGGCGCTCCGGCTGAGCCGCCTGCGCGTCGGTCTCCGTCATGTCGCCCTCCGGGCGCGCGCCGTCAAGGCGCGGTAGGGAAGTCCAGGAAGTACGAGCCACCGGCCCGCTCGATCAAATCGGGAGTCAGGACGGGTCGGGTCTCGAGGTACTTGGCGATGTCCACCAGATGATCGAGAAGATCACGAGGATGGCAGCCGCGTGGAGCGATGCCGTAGGCCTGGTAGAAACTCTGATAGATCTGCCGGATCGCGGCCGGGTCGTAGGGGATGTCCCGTTCCTTGCAGCAGCCCAGGAAGATCCGCTCGTACTGCTCCACCGAGGGGCTCTCCACATGGATTTTGTAGTGAATCCGGCGGAGAAAGGCCTCTTCGACGAGCTGCCGGGGATCGATGTTGGTCGCGATGACCAAGAGGCAATCGAACGGGACCGGGAACTTGGCGCCGGTGTGGAGGGTGAGGAAGTCCACCCGCTTCTCCAGCGGGACGATCCAGCGGTTCAGCATGTCGCGGGGCGGCATGCGCTGCCGGCCGAAGTCATCCACGATGAGGACACCGCCGTTCGCCTTCACCTGGAACGGCGCCTGGTAGAGCTTGGTGTACTCGTCGTATTGCAGATCGAGCTGGTCCAGCGTCAGCTCGCCGCCGACCAGCACCACCGGTCGCGCGGTTCGGGTCCACCGCTGGTCGAACGCGGCGTCCCGGAGCCAGAGCGGCCCGACGTCAGGCGGTAACGGCTCATCGTCGTGGGGTGGCCGGTGGTGCAGGGGATCGTAGGTCACGATCACCTGTCCATCCACCTCGACGGCGTAGGGTACGAACATGCTCCCACCCAGCATCCGGGCGATGGTCTCGGCGATCGCGGTCTTGCCGTTGCCGGACTCCCCGTACAGAAAGAGCGAGCGGCCGGAGTTGATCGCGGGGCCCACCTCGTCCAGCACCGCCTGTTTCAGCACCAGCCACGAAAACCCCTGCTCGACCTGGGGTCGGGTCACCTGCACGCCCTGGATGGACTGGGTGGTCGTGAAGCGGCGGTACTGCTCCAGCGGTACCGGCGCCGGACCCACGTACTGGCAACCCATCAGGGCCTCGTGCGCGCGGCCCCGCCCCTCGCCGGCCAGGTCGAACATGTAGCCCGCCCGGCTCGCGCCCGACGTCCCGAGCACCTCGATCAGCTGTCGCTGCTGGAGGGTCAGGAGCTGATCGTCGATGAAGGGGAACGGCAGCCGGATCAGATCGGTGAGCTGCTGGCCGGTGCGCGCACCCTGGACGTAGAGGGCCTTGAGGATCAGATCCACGATGAACTCGGCCGGCAGCCCGACATCCTCGAGGGTCTGTGGGACGAGGGGCACCGACTGCGCCCGCACGGGGATCTCATCGCTCACGGCCGCCGGGGGAATGAACCCGGTGCTCATGCGGCAGCTCCCGTCACGGGGCTCCGACCCTCCTCGGCCCACTCGAGCGGGTCCCCGGGCACGGTGCCGGTCAGGGCGAGGGTTCCGGCCGGGAGCTCGAGCACCGCGACCCCTCGCCGGTGAAGGGGGGTGCCCCTGCCCGGCGGCAGCGCCGGATAAACGGCGATGACCGTCCCGACACGATCCAGGACTGCAATGTCGAGCGGCTCGCGCATGCCTACGGTATGGACGCCGCGACAAGGCACCAGAAGCAGACCCTCGCCGGCCCGGAGTCGTGGCCGGCCCAGGAGACCCCGGAGCCGGAGCCACCAGCGATCGGCCATCCCGACCGCGCGGCCGAGCGTGGCGTCGCGACGCGGATTTCGAACAACGACTGTTCTCACCGGAATTGCTGCATCGCCTCGGCGATCTGGAGCAGTGCGGGTCCCAGGATCACCACGAACATGGCGGGGAAGATGAAGAAGACCAGGGGGAACAGCATCTTGATCGGCGTCTTGGCCGAGGCTTCCTCGGCCCGCTGCCGCCGCTTCACGCGGAGCGTGTCCGCGTGCACCCGGAGCGCGTTGGCGACGGAGGTGCCGAACCGGTCGGTCTGGATCAGCATCGTGGCGAACGAGCGGATGTCCTCCACATCGGTCCGCTCGCCCAGGTTGCGCAGCGCCTCCTCCCGGGGCGTGCCGGCTCGGATTTCGAGGTTGACGAGCCCGAACTGCTCGCCCAGAACGGGGCTGATGTTCGCGATCTCCTCTGCCACCTTCACCAGCGCCTGGTTGAGGCCCAATCCCGCCTCGACGCACACCACCAGGAGGTCCAGCGCGTCGGGCATCGCCTTGATCATTTCCTTCTGTCGGGACTTGGCGCGCGCCCTGACGATGAAGACCGGGAGCACCCAGCCGAGCAGGGCGCCCCAGAGCGCCGCGAAGGCGGCAAACGCGACCGGAATCTGGAGCACCGGTGCCAGCGACAAGGACGCCAGCGCGAGAATCGCCGCGAGGGCCATGCGCGCCCCGAAGAACATCTGCACCGCGCCCGGCGCCATGTAGCCGGCGGTCATCAACAGGCGCCGCGACTGCGGGAGGTCGCGACCCCCCTCGACCCGGGTGCCAAGCGTCTCCAGCAGCTTGCGGAGCTGCTCGCTCCGCTCCTCCCGGCGCCGGCGCTCGAGGGTGCTCCGCATGCCGGTGTCGAACGGCATCTCCTGCAGCCGCCGGAGGGCATCGGGCTGCGACGGCGCCAGCTGGACGACCAGCATCACCACGCCGATCACCGCCAGCGAGACCAGAGCCGCGATCAGGAAGGCCATGGGTCAGAACTCGATGTCCACGATCCGGCGGATCCAGAGATAACCCATGGTCTGCATCACCGCCGCGGCAATCACCATCAGCCGCCCCAGGCTCTTGTCGAACAGGGTCATCATGTAGTCGCGGTTGAGCAGGAAGATCACGATTCCCAGCACGAGCGGCAGGGCCGCCAGCACGTAGCCGCTGAGCCTCCCCTGGGCCGTGATCACCCGCAACTGCCGCCGCAGCTTGAACCGCTCCCGGATGACGTATGCCAGGTTGTCCAGCACCTCGGCCAGGTTCCCGCCGACCTGGCGGTGGATCAGGATGGCGGTGTTGAGGATTCGCACGTCGGGGATCGGGATCCGGTCGGCCATGGCGAACATGGAGTCCTCGAAGGCGAGCCCGAACCGCTGCTCCTCGAAGACCTGACGAAACTCGGTCGAGATCGGCTCCGAGGTCTCGTCGGCCACCATCTTGAAGCCCGCCGTCAATGGGTGACCGGCCCGGATCGCGCGGCCCATCAGATCGATCGCGTCCGGAAGCTGCTCCTCGAACTTGTAGAGCCGGCGGGTGGCGCGGCGGCGCACCCCGAGGTACGGCGCCACGCCTCCCAGGACGGCCATCAGCCCGCCGAGGAACAGGCTCCGCGAGATGATGAACGCCGCGATGCCCAGCCCGACCGACACGCCGAAGCTGAGGAACAGGAAGCCCTGCAGGCTCCAGCCGCTGCCGGCCTGGCGAAGGAGGCCTTCCAGATCACGCACCCGGGGGGCCCGGGCGGTCAGCTCCTCGAGCCAGCGAGCCCGGTCGCCCGGGGCAGCCCGGATCAGTCCCGCCGACTCGCCGACTCCGGTCTCCGCGAACTCCTTGAGCTGTTTCACCACGCCTCGCGCCCGCACCAGGTCGCGGACCCACTCCCCCAGCAGCACCAGGGACACCGTCCCCAGGGCGACGGCGACGAACACCAGGATCGCGGTGATCAGGGTGGGCGACATGGTTACCGGCGGCCCCGCAGGTTCATCACCTCGGCCATATTCTCGAACAACACCGAGGACAGGCTGATGCCGTAGGACTTGAGCCGGTCGGCGAACCGGGGCCGAATGCCGGTGGCCACGAACCGGCCCTGGACCTTCCCGCCCTCCCCGATTCCCAGCCGCTCGAAGACGAAGATGTCCTGCATGCTGATGACCTCACCCTCCATCCCGGTGATCTCGCCGATCCCGACCACCTTGCGGGTGCCGTCGGTGAGCCGGGCCACCTGGATCACCACCTGGATCGCGCTCGCGACCTGCTGCCGCATCGCCTTTTCCGGGAGGTTGAGATTGGCCATCGCGACCATGGTCTCGAGTCGGGTGAGCGCGTCGCGGGGGGTGTTCGCGTGCAGCGTGGTGAGCGAGCCGTCGTGCCCGGTATTCATCGCCTGCAGCATGTCCACCGCCTCCGCGCCCCGGACCTCGCCGACGATGATCCGCTCGGGCCGCATCCGAAGTGCATTGATGAGCAGCAGCCGCTGCGGCACCGCCCCCTCGCCCTCGATGTTGGGCGGCCGGGTCTCCAGCCGCACCACGTGCGGCTGCCGGAGCTGAAGCTCGGCCGAGTCCTCGATGGTGACGATGCGCTCGTTGTGCGGGATGAACCCCGACAGCACGTTGAGCAGGGTGGTCTTCCCCGAGCCGGTGCCGCCCGAGATCAGCACGTTGAGCCGCGCCTTCACGATGCCGGACAGCAGCTCCAGCATCGGCTCGTTCACGCTGTCGAACCGGATCAGGTCTTCGCCGGTGAGCGCGTCCCGCTTGAATTTGCGGATCGAGAGATGGGGGCCGTCGATCGCGAGCGGCTTGATGATAGCGTTGACGCGCGAGCCGTCCGGCAGCCGGGCGTCCACCATCGGCGACGAGTCGTCGATCCGCCGCCCCACCGCGGACACGATCCGGTCGATCACCTGCAGCAAATGGCGGTCGTCCTGGAACTGGATGTCGGTGGGCTCGAGCTTGCCGTGCCGCTCGATGATCACCTGCCTCCAGGTGTTCACCAGGATGTCGGAGACCTCGGGGTCCTTCATCAACGGCTCGATCGGACCGAGGCCGAAGATCTCGTCCAGGATCTGGCGGATCAGGTCCTCGCGCTCCTCGAAGTTGAGCGGAACCTTCTCCACCACCAACAGCTCGTGCACCACCTTGCGGATCGCGTCCACCACCTGTGCCCGATCCAGCTTTTCCAGGTTGGCGAGGTTGAGCCGCTCCAGCAGCCGCCGGTGGATCCGGCCCTTGAGCATGGCGAACTGGTGCGCGGCGCTGGTCTCCGGCGTGCTTTCTATCGACGCGCGGTCGCCGGGAGTGGGGCGCACCGGTCCACTGGGCGCTTCCCACGGCAGTTGGGAACGGACGGGATCAGGCACTCGAAGTTCCTCCCTTTTGCGACGAATCCTTCCCGCGGCGGAACACCTTGAACAGCCCGCTCGGCGAGGTGGCCTCGACCTGTACCCCCGCCAGCCGCGAAGCGAGCTGCCGGACGTCCCGAACGTAGGGGCTGCGCGGCGAGGAGAGCACCGCGGGTCGCCCGGCGTTCACGGACCGGATGAGGGTCTCGTAGTCGTTGGCGAGGGTGCCGAAGACGGGCAGGCTCAGCGACCGCTCCACGTCACGGGTCGTAATCTCGTTGTTGGGGTTGTAGCGGTTGATGACCAGGTGCAGCTGCTTCTTCCCCTCCGGCATCATCCGTTCCAGCAGCGGCAGGGTCCGCTGGATGTTGCGCAAACTCGGCAGGTCCACCGTTGCGATGAGAAACACCTCGTCCGCCTGCTCGAACGCCGCCAGGGTCACCGGAGAAAAGGTCTTGGAGGTATCCACGATCACATAGTCGTACTGCCCCTTCAGGTACATCACGATCTGCCGGACCTGGTCCTCGCTCACCGTCGAGGCCCGGTCGGGATGGAACGGCGCCGACAGCAGGTGGACGCCCGAGGGGTGTTGCTCGATGTAGGAGCCAAGCAGGTTCGCGTCCATCCGGTGAAAGTTCTGGACCAGGTCCACGAAATTGAACTTGGGTTGTACCCCGAGGAGCAGGGAGATCTCCCCCAGCTCGGCATCCAGGTCGATGAGCAGGGTCCGCCGGCCGGTAATACGCTGGAGCTCCACCGCCACATTGGTAGCCGCCGTCGAGGCCCCCGAGCCGCCCTTGGCGCTGAAGAAGGCGTAGCAGCGGCCCAGGCTCCCCGAGCTCTCCAGGGCCGGCGACAGGCGAGGCCGAAGCCGGTCCAGGGCGTCGCTCAGGCCCGCCGGGGTCACCGGCTTGACCAGGTATTCCGCCACGCCGGCCCGCATCGCGCGGAGCAGCAGCTCCGAGGAGAGCTCCCGCCCGATTGCCACCAACACCAGGTCGTCGGACGCCAGGCTCAGGTCGTGGGCCAGGTTGATCCCGAGCTCGGGTTCTTGGTCCACGTCGAGCAGGACCACCGCGGGCGCGGCCTGCCGGACGGCCTGGAACTGGGCCCCCGAGAACTCGGCCAGGCCCAGGCTCAGCTCTAACGTGAGTGCCAAGGACCCCGGGTTCGCGCGACTGTAGGCCTGGATCGTGTCGCGCAGCCCGGGGTCCGTCGTGAGGAGGACGCCCCGCAGTCGGTGGCCCGCCATCCCCTCTATCCGCTGCTCATTCCACCAGCTGGAGGCGGAAGGTCGTGGGCAAGATGCTGGGACCTTCCAGCCCGCCCGCGAAGCCGAGGTAGCGCACGATGACCGACTCCCCGGTGCCTGGCTTCGAGGGCACCGACTCGAGGAAGAACCGCGCCAGGGTCAGGAGGGGTACTTGCTGGAACCCCTGATCCAAATAACCGGGCTCCATGACGGCCGCGATGAAAACTCGCGGGCTCGTAAGGGGGTTCGAGGCCCAGCGGGGATCCCCGGTTTCGACATGCCCCCTCGTGTACCCCTGTCCGTCGATCCCGTCAACATGCCATTCGGCGTTTGGATCGGTTTGGATCCACTCCTGGAGTGAATTCGCTATTGCATCAACATCACCCGGCTGCTCATCCATTAACGCCCCCACCTGCACCTCGGGTGACCTACACCCACATGGGTTGTACGCCGTCGCATTGCAAGGAGGCCCGGGATCGGTACAACAAATGGCCTCCTTGATGCAGTTGGCACCAGCGTCGGGCTGCCCATCCCCATCGCAGTCAATCCTCCAAAGCTGCCAGTTGCTGGGAATTGCCGGGTTCTGCCCGCCCCCGGGCCCGCCGGGATACAACGTGATCGGGCGGCCGATGTCATCCTCGTAACGGACTCCGTTGTTGTCCGCGAACATGTTGCGCCAATCGCTGTTCAACCCCGTCCATTGGGCTGGCAGGCTCGTGGAGTCGTTGTACTGGCGGTAATAATCGGGCACCTGAGCGGTCGCGTCGTACTGCCAGCACTCGGGGTCCCCTGGAGCGCTCCCGCACCCGCCCCCACTCTTTCGCGCCGCCCCTGAGTTATCCCAAATCTGGTTCGCGCTGAGGTCCTCACCTGTATTCTCCACCCAATAGTCCGGCAAGATGAACGGCTTAATGCACGTGCCGGTCCCCGCCTCAACGGCTCTCGCCGCGGCCATGGCCCCGATCTGCACGTGGAAGATCCGGAGGACACTGGCAAAGAATGTCCCGACCTGTTTCCGGTAGATCCATGCCCGTACCTTGAAGCTGTCGGGAATGACCAGGACGGTCATCTCGGGGCACAAGAGCTCATCGCCGTTCTTGGTACAGGCCGAGACGTCGGTCAAGACGTCAATCTGTCTGCCCCCCTGCAAGTAATTCGTGTCCGCCAGGGCCCAGGCGCGCGCGTGTGCGCTGTCCACAGTGCTCGGTCCTATCGGCTCGAGGAAGACGCTGGCGCCCGCCAGCGCTACCGCGTCCGCCGCGCGCTGCGCCTCGGCGCGGGTCTTGTACATCATGCTGAGATCGATGGCGAGCGACATCATCGCGAGGAGCCCCACCACCGTCACCGCCACCAGGGCGAGTGCCTGGCCCCGCTGGTTGCGCACCGAGAACCGCTGCCGTGTCATTACCCTACCCTCCGGGCCGCCTTGACGGGGCCCATGCGTTAGCCTTGCGGCGGCGTAGTAGGCCGCTGCTGCTCCAGTGCCCGCCGCATCCACCCGGGCCACTTCCACGTGATCGGCTCCCCGGTGGGGACGGGGGGCGGCGGCCCGTCCGTCGCCCGGATCAGCCGGGGAGTCACCAGCACCAACAACTCGGTCTGGCGAGCCTGAGCGCTGGTGGACCGGAAGAACTGGCCCAAGATGGGAATATCGCCCAGAATCGGGATTTTGGTAACGTTCTCCAGCGTCGTGTTATCGATCAGCCCTGCCAGGGCCAGCCACTGGCCCTCCGCCAGCTCGACCTCGGTCTTCATCCGGCGGGTCAGGATCGTCGGAATGGCGAACCCGCTGATGACCAGCCCGTTCGCGAAGTCGAGCGAGGAGACCTCCGGCTCTACCTGAAGCCGGATGGCGCCGCTCCGGGTGATGTTGGGGGTGAACTTCAGCCGTATTCCGAATTCCTTGAAGACGATGCTGACCGCGTTGTTGGCGGCCCCCCCCTGGACCGAGGGGTAGGGGAACTCCCCACCGGCCAGGAAGTTGGCTTCCTTGCCGGGGAGGGTCAGGAGGTTCGGCTCGGCCAGGTTCCGGAGCAGCCCCCGCGACGCCGAGGAGGTGAACAGCGCCTCGATGTTGGCGGCGGGGTTGGTGAGCATGATGCGAAGCAGCCCGTCCGAGATGCTCTCGCCGAACCAGTCGCCGTCGCTGTCCAGGTCCTGGGGATTCAGGGTCCGCAGCGTGGTCGCGAAGTCCTTGAGCGCGCTCCGGTTGATCTCGGCGAACCGGACCTGGAGGAGCACCTGCACCGCGGGCGGCGCGACCAGGTTGTCGATCACGCTCGTCACCCCGGTCGCCTGGGCGATTTGCAGCGCCCGGGCCACCGAGTTCGGATCCTTTACCGTGCCCGAGAGGGTGATCGAGTTGCCGCTCGAGGTGACCGTGACGTCCTCACCCGGTAGAACTTGCTCCAGGTAACGCTCCAGGGCCGCCGCATCCACCGTCACTTCCACTGGGTAGAGCTTGGGCGCGGCCACGCCGGCTTCCCAGAGGATCAGGC
>DASWKS010000291.1:0-1591 GCA_036396495.1 Gemmatimonadales bacterium | reverse complement strand
GCCCCGGTGCGGAACGGCAGGCGGTGTTCCTGAGCCGGCGGGGCCGGCGGCTGGCGCCCGGCACCATCCAGCGGCGCATGCACCGGTTGTACCGGGCCGGCGGCGCCGAAGGCTTCCGGGTGCATTCGCTGCGCCATACCTTCGCGACCCACCTGATGGATGCCGGAGCCGATCTCCGGAGCGTGCAGGAGATGCTGGGTCACGCGTCGCTCAGCACCACGCAGGTGTACACCCACACCAGCGTGGAGCGGCTCAAGGATGTGTACCGGAAGGCCCACCCGCGAGGGAACTAGTGCATCACGATCCAACGGCGTTCTACGGCACCACCATTCTCGCGGTCCGCAAAGAGGGTCGCGTGGCGCTGGGCGGCGATGGCCAGGTCACGCTGGGCGATACCGTGGTGAAGGCCGGGGCGATCAAGGTGAGGTCGCTCAAAGGCGGGAGGGTTCTGGCCGGCTTTGCCGGCTCCGTGGCCGACGCCATCACGCTGTACGAGAAGTTCGAGGAGAAGCTCGACCGCTACCCCGGGAATCTGCCCCGCGCCGCGGTGGAGCTGGCGAAGGACTGGCGCAGCGACCGGGTCCTGCGGCGGCTGGAAGCGCTGCTGGTGGTCGCCGACATCGAACACGCCTACCTGTTGAGCGGCGGCGGCGAGCTGATCGAGCCGGATGACGGGGTCGTCTGCGCCGGCTCGGGCGGAGCCTTCGCCACCGCCGCCGCGCGGGCCCTCCTGCCCGATCCGCTGCTCTCGGCCCGCGATGTGGTCCAGCGGTCGCTCGACATCGCGGCGGATCTCTGCATCTACACCAATCGTAGCATTACGATCCTCGAACTACCCCAGTAAACAGTCAACAGTGAACAGTCAACAGTGAACAGTGAACAGTCAACAGTGAACAGTGAACAGTGAATAACGATCAGTGAACGGAGCTGGGTTGGCCGTTCACCGTTCACCGTTGACTGTTCACCGTGTCCCGTTTGTTGGTAGTTTCCGGATATGGCTACCGCCTCCGAACCGCTGGTCGTCCCTCCGCCGGCCGAGCCGCCCGCCCCCTGGCTGGAGGAGCTGCCGCCCCGCCAGATCGTGGCGGAGCTGGACCGCTATATCGTGGGCCAGGACGCGGCCAAGAAGGCGATCGCCATCGCGGTCCGGAACCGCTGGCGCCGGTCCCAGGCGCCCGACGAGCTGCGCGATGAGATCACCCCCTCCAACATCATCCTGATCGGTCCCACCGGGGTGGGGAAGACCGAGATCGCGCGCCGGCTGGCCCGGCTGGCGGGCGCGCCCTTCATCAAGGTGGAAGCCTCCCGGTTTACCGAAGTGGGGTACGTCGGGCGGGATGTGGAATCGATGGTGCGCGAGCTGGTCGACTCCGGCATCACCCTGGTGCGGACCGAGCGGGAGGATGAAGTCTACGGCGAGGCCGAACGGCGGGCCGACGACAAGCTGCTCGATCTCCTGCTGCCGCCGCCAGCGGTTCCGGAGCGCGATGGCCACGGCCTTCTTGGCGTCGTTCTGGCCGACGATATAGCGGTCGAGCTCCGCCACGATCTGGCGCGGAGTGAGATCCGCCAGACGGGCCAGAGCTTGTTC
>DASWKS010000290.1:0-3932 GCA_036396495.1 Gemmatimonadales bacterium | reverse complement strand
GCACTGATCCTGTCGATTCTGACACCTCTCGTGCTCTGACGGGGAGCAGGGAGAAGGGAGCAGTGAGCAGGGAGCAGGAAGCAGGAAGTTTCAGAGATGGGTGTCTGTGCCTGCTCCCTGCTCCCTGCTCCCTGCTCCCTGTTTCCTGCTCCCTGTTTCCTGCTCCCTGCTCCCTGCTTCCTGCTCCCTGCTTCCTGCTCCCTGCTTCCTGCTCCCTGCTCCCTGCTCCTGCTTCCTGTTTCCTATTCCTGCCCTGGCGTGAGAATGAGGACGTGGACGGTATTCCGTTCCACCGCTGCCCGTGAATAGACCAGGGGGAAGTACTCTCCCCGCTCCCATAACGGTCGCAGGTTGCCATAGAAAGGACTTCCTGGCTGGCCGGACTGGCCCGGCACGCTGGTCGCCACCGAGTTGTCCCAGTCGGCAAAGTCGAGGATCTCCCGGAACGACGCCCCATACGCCTGCCGCAGGTTAGGGCCGCCGGTCATGTGCACCGTGGTCCAGTGGCCTCCTCGGCTCGCCTCGGGCAGGTCGAGGGCTCGGACCAGGGGATGGCGGAAGGAAGCTCGGTGCACCGCGCCCCAGCGCCAGTGAGCCGGGTCATCGCCGAACCGGTCCCGGAGGGCTGCGGCGGCGGCCTCAAAGGAGCCCACCAGCAGGGAATCGCGCCCGGGCTCCTTCACCAACCGCACCAGAACCGGCAGCTCCAGACTGGTCACGCCGGCCCGACCCAGCGCACGAGCCTCGGCTCCGGCCGCCAGCGCGAATCCGCCCGAGGAGAGCGAGTCCAGCCACGCGGCGAACAAGAGCGGCGCGGCCGCCTCCTTCCGCATCACGTAGTCCCACTCCGTCATCTGCTCCCACGCCGCGCCCTTGGTACCCTGGCGCTGGCCCGCGGCCAGGAGCAATGGCACCAGCTCGCGGGCCGGAATCGACAGCTCGTCATGCTGCAGTCGCTCGAAGTCCTGCCGAGTCCAGCCCTTTCGCCCGGTGAGCACTTCCACGATCCGGTTGAAGCGTGAGGGTTCGGCCCACTCATAGCTGAGCGGCTTGGTGTATCCCGGCGGCAGGATATTGTGATTGGCGGTGGCGATGACCCCTGAGGGCGGGTTGAAGCTCATCGGCAGATCGGCGAACGGCAGGAACCCCTGCCATTCGTAGCGGCCATCGCCGGGTACCGGCAGCATCCCGGTCCAGGAACGGATCGGCATCAAGCCCGCGCCGACCCAGCCGATGTTCCCGTCCACATCGGCGTACACCAGGTTCTCGGTCGGCAGCTTCCAGCGCGCCGTCGCCGCCTTGAAGCTCTCCCAGTCAGTGGCGCGATTGATGGAGATCTGGGCCAGATATCCTGCGGTGCCCGGCTCCGCGCCCACGAACTTGATCACGAATCCGCGGCCGGTGGAATCCTCCGCCACGATCGGTCCGTGCTCGGTGAATTCGAGCTGCACCATCCGGGCCGGGTGTCCCTTGACCGGAATGGTGTCCACCTGGGTGCGGACCGGCCGCCAGCCGGTACCGGTGAGGTAGCAGCGCCGGGTCGAGCCGGTGGGACAGCGGCCCAGCCGCTCGACGTACACATCCTGCTGATCCATTCCCACGATGGTGAAGCCGAAGCCGATCCGCTGGTTGTGCCCGCCCGCGACGCCGGGGACCGCCGGTTCCCCCGCTCCAATGACGTTCCATCCCGGCCCCACCAGGTGAGTCAGATAGCGAAGCGACGGGGTCGTGATGGCCCGATGAGGATCGTTGGCCAGCAACGGCTTGCCGGTGGCGGTGTGGGAGCCGCTCACCACCCAGTTGTTGGAGCCATCGATCCGGGAGTAGTTGAGATTCCGGTAGGCGTCGTAGGTCGCACCCAGCGAGTGGGCACTGAGGGCCGAGAGATCGACCCCCGGCGCGGGGTCGAGCGGCCGGAGCGGATCCAACGGGAACAGCCGTTCGGCTCGAGCCCGGCCCAGAATAGTGACCGCCGCGGCGCGTTCGATCTCGCTGGTGGCGTTGCCGGTCATGGCCAGCGCGGCCATTCGCTGCAGCGGCACGTCGTCGGCAAATGGCTCGGGCAGAAACCCGAGCAGCGAGTATTCGATCGGAGGCCGCTCGCGCGCCACCCGGACCCAGGCGTTGAGGCCCGCCACGAAGGCGGTGACGATGAGTCTGGTATCGGGCGCGTAACTGGCCCACTCGGCCTCCATATCGCCCCGGTACTTGAGCAGCCGGGCGAAACGGTCCCGCTCCAGGTACTCCGGGCCGAGGACTTCGGAGACCCGCCCTTCCCCGATCCGGCGCCACATGTCGATCTGCCACAGCCGGTCCTGCGCCGCGACGAATCCCTGGGCAAAGAAGAGGTCCCGCACGGTGCGGGCGTAGATGTGCGGCACGCCCCACCGGTCCCGGCGTACCTCCACCGCGCTGTCGAGACCGGCCACCCGGATCTCGCCCTCGACCTGGGCCAGTCGGGTCCGGGCCGAGTCGAGCCACTGGGCGGGCAGGCGGGCCGGGGTGGCGACGGTTACCAGGAGCAGCAGGTGGCGCAGGATCATTGACGATTGCCGATTGACGGTTGACGATTACGGCCGCGGAGGCACGGTGCTATGCTTGCTCAATCGTCAATCGTCAATCGTGAATCGTCAATGGCTCCTGCGCTCGAACGGATGAATCAGCTCCCCCGCGTCCCCCTGGGCCACTTCCCGACCCCGGTGGAACGGATGGAGCGCCTGCGCACGGCCATCGGCGGCGGTCCCGTCCTGCTGATCAAGCGGGATGACGCCATTCCGTTCGGGTTCGGCGGCAACAAGGTGCGCAAGCTGTCGTGGGTGATCGGGGAGGCGCTGGCGCAGCAGGCCGACACCATCATCACCTGCGGCGGAGTGCAATCGAATCATGCCCGCGCCACCACCGCCGCGGCGGTGAGCAACGGGCTCCGCGCCGTGCTGGTGGCCAACGGCACGCCCCAGAGCGCTCCTACCGGCAACGCGTTGCTGGACGCGCTCATGGGGGCCGAGATCCACTACGTCGAATCCCGGGAGGAACGGGTCCCGGCCATGGAGGCCCTGGCCGATCGGCTGCGGAGCGAAGGGCGCCGGCCCTATGTCGTCCCGCTGGGCGCGTCCACCCCGCTCGGCGCACTGGGATACGTCGACGCGGTGGGAGAGCTGCTGGCGCAGGGCGTGCGGCCCGACGTGATCGTGCACGCCTGTTCGTCGGGCGGAACCCAAGCCGGCATTCTGGCAGGCACTGCGCTCTACGGCCTGGAAGCCCAGGTGATTGGCGTGAGCGCCGACGATCCCGCGTCCGCCGTGACGGCGACGGTCCGGTCAACCTTGCGCGGAATGGCCCAGCTGCTGGGAGCGAACGGCGCCCGCTGGCCCGATAGCCTGGCGATCCAGGTCGACGATACTCAGGTGGGAGAGGGCTACGGGGTGCCGACGCTCCGGTCGCGCGAGGCCCAGCAGCTGGCCGCCCAGTCCGAAGCCGTGTTCGTGGATCACACCTATACCGCCAAGGCGCTGGGAGCACTGCTCGCCTGGGTGCGGGAAGGACGGTTCACTCCTGAGCAATCGATTCTCTTCTGGCATACCGGGGGACAGGTCGGATTGTTTGCGTGACGGCACATTACGGACCTTTAGCGGTTTGACGCTTCGCGATTCAGCGATTACGCCCAGCTGGTTTGGAGTCAACCGGCCAATCGCTAAATCGAACCGACCTCCTTGATGCCCGTGCCGGAGACAATTGACGATTCAGCGGTTCAGCGATTTGACGATTGCTGGTTGTTATTGGCGCGCCAATCCGCGCCGAGCGTAATCGCTAAATCACTGAATCGCTAAGTCGCTGGATGGTTCAGCGCTTCCTGGTGTACAGCAGATCATAGTTGACCGTCCACGTCTTCCCCTCATCCCGGGTTGACTCGGAGAACTGCCGCACCGTATCCG
>DASWKS010000289.1:0-3697 GCA_036396495.1 Gemmatimonadales bacterium | reverse complement strand
CAATTCTTCGCCCAGACCGCCGGCACGGCGGGCCAGGAAGAGCCGGCCGTTGGAGATCGATACCACCCGGCCGTCATAATTCCCTGCCAGACGTGCCAGTCGCGCCGGGTCGATCGGCTGCGGGTTACGGCGGGCATCCGCCGTGGCCAGGAAACGTTCGAGCCGGCGGCCCCAGTCGGCGTCGGTGTTAGCGCTGAGGATGGTCCGAAGGGCGGCCACGTGGGCTTCGACCAACGCCCGCTCGGCCGGCACCGCGATGTCGGGCTGCACCCCTACCCCCTCCCATTCTTTTCCGGTCTCGGGATCGGATACCCGGGTAATCGACAGGCCGAGCAGAAAGCCGTGGCCGGCGCGCACGATGTTGACCATGTGACCTGCGCCGGCAGTCCGGCTACCGACGATGGTGGCTCGGCGCTGGTTCTTCAAAACGAAACTGAACTCCTCCGCGGCGGAGCCGGTGGACTGGCTGGTCAGCACGTAGAGCGGGACCTCGGGTCGCCGGGGGCCAGGTACCTCCGCCAGACTCCGCCGGACCACCGGCTCCGAAGGTGCCCGCCGCTTCACCCGGATGGTCGGGACCGGGGTCGCGCTCAGGAAGTGGCTGAACACGAAATGACTCATCTCCCCGCTGCCGCCCGGGTTCCGCCTGACGTCGATGATGACGGCGTCGGTACGGGCCAGGAACCGAAGTGCATCGGCCACCACCTCCTGATAACCTCTGGCCCCGGCAAACCCCGTGATCTCGAGATATCCCACATTGCCGTCCAGGATGTCCACCCGGCCGAGCCCGAAGTTCTGTCGGGTCGGATCTCCCTGCGGTCCGGACCGGTTCTCCCCACCCCCGGGAGCGAAGCGGAGGCTCAGGTGAAGATCTCCGTTGATCGCGCGGAGGTCGCGAGTGACCGCTTCGCCGAACTGGGCCGGGTTGTCCAGCTGATCGTAGGCCCCGGCCGCGAGCTTCTTTCGGAGTCCTTGGCCGATCAGCACGCCGGTATCCGCTTCCACGTAGATTCGGGCCAGCCGCGCGACGACCGTATCGATCACGGCGGACCGGATCTGGGCGGTGAGCCGGGTTGGGGGCGCCACCGCGGCCTGGGCCACGAGTCCTGCTGGCGGAGACAGAGCCAGCAGCATCAGCGGGACGACGGAGCGAGAGGATCGGAGGAACGAACGGATCATGGCCGGCTCGAACTGGTTGAAGGGGTGAAACAAAGGCGGTGGCTCACCGGTAGTCTGGGAGAGGAGGTTCCCCTTGCATCGCACTGCTCGTTTTCTGCTGGCTATCGGAGCCGGAACGCTGCTCGCGCCGGACGCCGGCGCCCAGGTTCGCTCCGCCCAGACCGCCCGCGATTCGCTGGTCGCGGTCCTCGCGAAACTCGATGCGCAACACGGGTTTCACGGTGTGGTGCTGCTGGCCGAGGGTGGCAAGGTCGTTCACCACTCGGCCCACGGCCTCTCCCACAAGGGGTACCAGGTCGCCAACCGGCCCGATACCAAATTCAACCTGGCGTCGGTGGGCAAGACCTTCACCGCGGTCGCGATCGGTCAGCTGGTGGAACAGGGCAAGCTTCGGTTCAGCGACACCCTGATCAAGGTGCTCCCGGACTATCCCAACCCCGCGATCGCGCGAAAGGTGACGATCGGGCAGCTCCTCAGCCACCGGTCCGGCATGGGCCTCTACTGGGATGCTCTCTTCAAAGGAAACTGGACCGCGGTGCGGACCCTGGCCGACCTGGTGCCGTACTTCGCGAAAGACACGCTGCTGTTCGAGCCCGGCACCAAGTGGTTCTACAGCAACACCGGTTTTGCCGTTCTCGCTCTGGTGGTGGAAAAGGTCTCGGGTGAGGATTACTTCAGTTACGTCAAGCGGCACATCTTCACCCCGCTCGGCATGACGGGCACCGACTTCTATCCCCTGGATGTCGACATGCCGAACCTGGCGATCGGCTATTACCGGAACGAGCAGGGAGTGCTCAAGAACAACCTCTTCACCCACACCGTGAGAGGGAGCGGAGCGGGCGGCGGATTCTCCACCGCGCCCGACCTGCTGAAGTGGGCCGAGGGCCTCCGCGCCAACACGGTGCTGGGCCGCGACATCTCCAGCCAGATGTTGAGCAAGCAGACCAACACCGACGGTGGTCCGGGAGGCTACGGTTACGGATTCATCGTGCAGCAGCGGGATGGCCAGACCGTGCTGGGACACAGCGGGGGATTCCCCGGCATCGTCACGCTGTTCTACTTCAACCCGGCGAAGCACCGGGTGGCGATCGCGATGTCCAATCACCCGGGACCGGAAGTCCGGGAGATCGGGGCTCTGCTCACCGCCTACCTCACCGCGCCCTGAGCGGCCCACGTCTCACTTCGCCGCTGGGCCGGGAACGAAGGTCTTGAGCGGAATGATGAGCGCCGAGAGGGCCTGGCCCGGGTTTTCCACGAAGTAAGTCCCAGATCGGCCGCCAGGACCAGAGCAAGCGCGGGAGCAATCAGGCGGAGCATCACGAAGGCCTCGGGTCGGGGCTTGATCACCAAAGGATCCATGAGCTCCCTACGCCGGCCCTCCCGGTCGGTTTCGGCATTACATTCCCCCGGTGCGCGCCCTCGTTCTTTCGCACCACTATCTCGATCCTGCCAAACGCCAGAAGCTGCGCGAGCTCGCCGGGCTCGGCTGGACCATCACGCTCGCTCTTCCCGGCGGCAGCACCGACATGGACGGAGCCATCCGGCTGGCGCCGGTTCCGGCCACCGGCTCGATCGATCAGCCCCAATCGCTCAAGTGGAGCGCCCGGGCGCTGCGGCGGCTGCTCACCGACATCAGGCCCGACATCCTGCACGTGGAGGAAGAGCCGGAGTCACCCGCTGCCTATGTCGCGGTGCATGAAGCCCTCAAGCTCGAGATCCCCTCGGTGGTGTTCTCCTGGCAGAGTCTGCCGCGTCGCCAATCGTTTGGAGAGAGCCGCCGCCGCAGGCGGACCCTGGCCGAGGTGTGTGGCATCATCGGCGGGAACCAGATGGCCGCACACCTGCTATCAGAAGGGGCGGCCGACGTCCCGGCCCTGTCCCTGCCCCAGCACGGGGTGACCCCACCGCCGCTCATCGAACGGACTCCCCGACCGACGCTCGCCCTCGCCTGCGTCGGTCGCCTGGTGCCGGAGCGGGGGGTGGATCAGCTGTTGCATGCCTGCGGTCAGCTCATGGGTCCGTGGACGCTGGCAGTGGCGGGAACCGGCCCCGAGCAGATCGAGCTGGAGGAACAGGCCCAGCGATTGGGTCTGGCGGCCCGGATCCGGTGGATGGGACCCATCAGCAAAGCCCAGGTCACCGCGCTCTGGCCCGAGGTCGACTGTCTGGTCGTGCCGTCGCGATCGACGCCGACCTGGACCGAGGAGTACTCCCCGGTCCTGGTGGACGCGATGTCCCACGGCGTCGCTGCCGTGGTCACGGCGGAAGGGGCCCTGCCGGAGCTGGTGGGCGATGCCGGCATCGTCGTGCGCTCGGACGAGGACCTGCTCACCGCGCTCCAGCAGCTGATTGTGACGCCCCGAAGGCGGACCGAGCTGGGGCAGGCTGCCCGGTTACGAGTGCTGGAGCGGTATTCCGGTGCCGCGATCGCCCGGCGCACCGCCGAATTCTGGACTGAGGTGGTTTCGCGCAGCCGGACGCCCCGGTCAACGGTGAACAGCTAACAGTGAACGGTGGG
>DASWKS010000288.1:0-1538 GCA_036396495.1 Gemmatimonadales bacterium | reverse complement strand
GCTGATTCGTGAGTCCGGCGGCCGGTTTCGGATGGCACTGAGCTTGAGCGGGGTCCTGCTCGAGCAACTGGCCACCTGGGCACCCGAGGCGCTGGAAAGTTTTCAGGAGCTGGTGGACAGCGGTGGAGTCGAGCTGCTGGGAGAGACCTACTACCACTCGCTGTCCGGCCTGGCGAACCAGCAGGAATTCACCGAACAGGTGGTCCAGCACCGGCGGACCATCGGGCGCTGGTTCGGCCGTACGCCCGGCGTTTTCCGCAATACCGAGCTGATCTACTGGGACGGCCTGGCGCCGCTGGTCCACCGTCTCGGATTCAATGCCATGCTGGTGGAAGGCGCGGACCACGTGCTCGGCTGGCGTTCGCCCAATTTCGTGTACGCGGCGGCGGCCGAGCCGGAGCTGCGCCTGCTCCCGCGCAACTACCGGCTCAGCGACGATGTGGGATTCCGCTTCTCGCGGCGGGACTGGGACGGATGGCCGGTGACGGCGGACAAGTACGCCGGCTGGGTGGCGGATAGTCCCGGCAACAGCGTGAACGTCTTCCTGGACTACGAGACCTTCGGCGAGCACCAGTGGGCCGACACCGGGATCTTCGAGTTCCTGAGACATCTCCCCGACGCCTGTTTCCGGAGAGGGATCGGATTCACCACGCCCGCGTCCCTGGCGCGCCGCCCTCCGATCGGACCGCTCTCCTTCGAACGGCCGACCTCATGGGCCGATCAGGAGCGCGATGTCACCGCCTGGCTGGGGAATCGCATTCAGCAAGCGGCGCATCAGCGCCTCTACCGGCTCCGGGATGCGGTCCTCGCCTCGGGCGATCCGGCGCTGGTCGAGCGGTGGCGGCGCTTGACCACCAGCGATCACGTCTATTACATGTGCACCAAGTGGTTTGCCGATGGGGACGTGCACCAGTACTTCAGCCCCTGGGAATCCCCGTACGACGCGTTCGTAGCATTCATGAACGTCCTGGAAGATCTGGAGCAGCGAACCACGGTGTCCGCACCTGCCACCTTGTGCAGCGAGGTGGCCCGCTCCCGTTCCGCTCGAGCGACTCATTCCCGGGCAGCCGAGACGCCGCCCCGACCTTCAGCACTCCTGACGCAGGGTTCTCCATGACACCGACTGACCGCCTGACGTGCGGCGAAGTCTTTCAGCGCCTCGACGACTTTCTCGATCGGGAGCTGGGCCCGGAGGACATGCGACTGGTGCGTGAGCACCTCGACATCTGCCTCGCGTGCGCCGCCGAGCATCGCTTCGAACGGGGAATCCTGGACGGGGTGAAGGAGAAGGTTCGCCGGCTCTCGATTCCGGAAGAGCTGATCGCCCGAGTACAGGCGGTGATTGTCCGGGCCAGGTAAGGCACCTTCTCCGGGAACACGCCGAGGCGTCCCGACGTTCTGAGCCCGATAACGATCCACACCGGAGGAGCAGCCGTGGTCCGGACGACGGTCGAGGGGAAGCGCCTGGAGCTCGAGGCCGGAGGCGACCAGCGCTGGAAGCGCTGGGGACCGTACCTCGCCGAGCGGCAATGGGGAAC
>DASWKS010000287.1:0-9892 GCA_036396495.1 Gemmatimonadales bacterium | reverse complement strand
GCTGATTGACCACCTGCTTCCGCCCGGCACCGATGGCGACGCCCTGGCGGCGCTGGCCGCGACCGTCATCCGCCAGGTCACCGAGCTGGGATCCGCCGCCCGTTTGGGCGATCCCAGTACCGCGATCCTCGAATTCGCTGGCGGGCCGGCCATTCTGGGCATGGTAGACGGCGGCGCCGCGCTGGTTGTAATGGCGCGGCCCGATGTCGATCTGGGTGAGCTGCTGTATCTGGTCAGGCGGCACCGGCCCGCGGTGGCCGACGCGCTGTAACCGGCAGGCTTATGGACTGGGTCGTCATCCTTGCGGGCGGATCGGGCACGCGGTTCTGGCCGCTCAGCTCACCCCGCCATCCCAAACAATTGCTCCCATTGGCGGGTCCCACGCCGAGCGCGGTGGCGGCCGTGGCCGCGGTCGAGCCCCTGGTGACCCGGCGCCGGATCCTGATGGTGACCGGGCCCGATCTGGCAGAGCCGCTTCGCCAGGCGACCGGACTGCCGGCCGACCAGGTGCTGGTCGAGCCGGTCGCGGCCTCGACCGCTCCGGCGTTGGCGTGGGGGACCACCACCGCGCTGGCCCGCGATCCCTCCGCTACGATTCTGTCGATGCACGCCGACTGGCATCTCGGCGATCCGGACGGATTCCGCCGCACCGCGGACGCGGCCCTCTTCGCCGCGCGCCAGCATGATGCCCTGATCACCGTCGGCATCACTCCGACCCGCACCGAGACCGGGTACGGCTACATCGTCCCGGGCGAGCCGGTGGACGGCGCGGTGCGACAGGTGACCCGGTTCCGCGAGAAGCCCGACCGCGCCACCGCGGAAGCCCTGATTGCCTCGGGCGCGCTCTGGAACAGCGGCCTCTTCGCCTGGACTGCGAGCCGATTCCTGGCCGAGGTGCGCCAGCACACTCCGGAGCTGGCCGGCTCGCTGGTCTTCCTGGCCGAGGGCGACGTGTCCCGCTTCTTCGAGTCCGTGACGCCGGTCTCGGTGGACATCGGGCTGCTGGAGCGGAGCAACCGGGTGCTGACGATCGCGGGCGACTTCGGGTGGGACGATGTGGGTGCGTGGGACGCGCTGGCCCGATTGAAACCGGCGGACCGGGACGGCAACGTGCTGCAGGGGCCGGTCTACACCCATGAGAGCGGTGGCTGCATCGCCTGGTCGGACGGCACCCCCATCGTGCTGAGCGGCGTGCGCGATTTGATCGTGGTGCACGCCAACGGCCGGGTCCTGGTCCTCGACCGGAGCCGTGGGCCCGACCTCAAGCGAACGCTCGATGTCCTTCCACCCGAGGTGCGCGACCTGCCATGAGGGCTCTTTATCTGGTGGAGCCGTTCGCTTCGGCGGCGTGGGCGCCCTTCACCGGCGTGCGGCCGGTCGCCGAGCTCCGTGCCGGCGCCTGGCTGATCCGGGAGCGGTGGGAGGCCGCGGTCGGGGCCCACACCCAGGCGGTCCTGTCTCCCCATCTGGCCGGCTTCGTCGACACCGAAGGCCCGCCGGTGGTGGTCCCGGACGGCATCGTGGGTCCGGCGGTGATTGCGCGCTCCCACGTGGTGCCGCCCCGGAGCGTGCTCGACTTCGTGCGATCCGGACCGGAGGGACCCCAGCCGGTACGCCGGCTCACGTCACATGGAGTCACCATCGCGTGGCGACTGGAACCCGATGAACCATGGCGGGGCCCGGACGACCAGGGTGAGGCGATGGAAGTGGACGCGTTGGTGCTGGAAGGGACCTGGCAACTGGTGGATGCGCTGGAACGACTGCTGCCGACCGACTGCCTGGAGTTCACCGCCGCTCCCGCCGACCCGGTGCCCGCGGGCTGCATCGTCCTGGGAGATGCCTCGCTGGTGGTGTGTCTCGACGCCCAGGTCGAACCCGGCGTGGTGTTCGACACCCGTCAGGGTGCGGTCGTACTTACCGAAGGCGTGGAAGTCCGCTCCGGAACCCGGCTGGAAGGGCCGCTCTTTGCGGGGCGGCACACCCGCTTTCTGGGAGGTCAGATCCGGCACTCGAGCTTCGGACCCGAATGCCGGGTACAGGGTGAGATGGCGACGACGGTCATGGTGGGCTACTCCAACAAGAGTCACGATGGGTTCATCGGTCACTCGGTGATCGGCCAGTGGGTGAACGTGGGCGCCGGCACCATTACGTCGAACCTCAAGAACACGTACGGACCGGTGCGGATCGAGACCCCGACCGGCCGGGTCGAGACCGGCCGGACCTTCCTCGGCAGCCTCATCGCCGACCACGCCAAGATCGGGATCGGCACCATGCTCGGCACCGGGACCATCGTGGGTGCGGCCGCCCACGTGCTGGGCAATCCGGTGCCGCGGCACATTCCGCCGTTCAGCTGGAAGACGCCGGGCGGCGGCGAGCGGCTCGATGCCGATGGGTTTATCCGGATCGCAACCCGGGTGATGCCGCGCCGCGGTATCGACCTGACCCCCGAACGGGAGCAGTGGTTGCGCGCGCTCCATGCCCGGCAGGGCCGATGATCCGCCTCTTCGTGCTCGGCTCCGGCTCCAAGGGCAACGCCTTCGCGGTGGAAACCGCCGGGGGCGTGCTTCTGGTGGATGCCGGCTTCGGCCCCAAGGCGCTCCAGCGGCGCGCGGAGCGGGTCGGCCTCGACCTGGGGCGGACCGTGGCCATGATCGTGACCCACGAGCACGGCGACCACGCGGAAAGCGGCGTCGCCCTGGCCCGGCGCATGAAGGTGCCACTGCTCTGCTCCAACGGCACGTGGAGCGCCCTGGGTGCGCCGGCGGCCATCTCGTTTATTCCTCTCCGCCACGCCCGTCCCCTCGTGATCGGATCGTTCACGGTGCACTGTTCGCTGACCACCCACGACGCGCGCGAGCCCCTGGCGGTCGCGGTCGAAACGGCAGGCGGGGTCCGGCTCGCTTTCGCCACCGATATCGGCCGCTCCAGCAGCAGCGTGCGTTACCTGATGCAGCGGGCCCACGCGATCGTAGTGGAAAGCAACTACGACGAGCTGATGCTCCGGACCGGCCGGTACCCGCCGTCGGTCCAGCAGCGGATCGCGGGTTCCAACGGGCACCTCTCCAACCGCGCAGCCGCCGACCTGGTGGCGAGCGTGATGCACCAGGGCCTGAGCGTGGTGGTCCTGGCGCACCTGAGCCAGCAATGCAACGATCCGGGACAGGCTCGGCAGACGGTCGAGCCGTTGCTGAGAGCGCGCGGGTTCGCGGGCAGAGTCCTGGTCGCCCTGCAGGACGAGCCGCTCCCGGCGATCCCGGTAGCCCGGTCAGCTCCGCCGGCGCAGGTCGAGCTGGCGCTGGGGTGGGGCCCGGCCGACCGCACCTAAGTCAACCGACCGATTCACCTCGACCGACCTGGCTACCACAAGATCACAGCAAGAGGCATCCACGGATGTGGTTGGCGAGTCACAGAATCCGTGGAATCCGCGTAATCTGTGGATGCCTTTTAGCTGTTTGTTAGGTGTCCTTCCGTGAAGCGCGGAAAGGCCCTCCGCAGATTACGCGGATTACACAGATTTCAAACTACAAACAACAGCAGCTTTTTTGGGTGGTAAAGGAAGGTTGATGAGTTACGGTATCCGGGAAATCCGCGTAATCCGTGTAATCTGTGGATGCCGTTTGGCTGTCTGTTAGGTTTTTCCCTCCGGGAAGCAGCCGGACTCAGGGGTGCGCCGGCGGCGCCTGATCGGGATCGGGAGGAACCGGAACCCCGGTGGGACGGGGCGTGGCCGGTCCGGTCTTGGTCAGCGTGATCGGGTCGGTCAGGTCGCCACCGGAGATCGTGAGCTTGTTGCCCTTCACTTTGAACTTGTAGGTCTCCCACTCGCCCCCCACCGCGATCTTGATCTGACTCCCGGGCAGGATCCGCCAGCGCGAGTGTTCCCGCCCCCAGCTGGCGCTCGAGTCGTTGCGGATCACCACTTCGCGGGGTCCGTTGGTCTTGATCTTTTCATCGGTGAGCTTCCAGGTGCCCACGATCGCGGGATCCTGAAACAACAGTACGGCAAACAGCGGAATCATGTCGGAACCGGGGTCAGAGCGTCGGCGGTAATGTAACGGTTATCGTGCCCTGGTCTTCCAGTAGTACCGCCGGGCCTTCGCGCTCGCCCCGCAGGTCGCCATGCTGCACCAGCGGCGCGACCGGTTCTTACTGGCGTCTCGAAAGAACCAGCCACAGGCCGGACAGGCCTTGACCCGCCCCATGGCTTCCGAGGTCAGCAGCGCCGCCGCTGCTTCCCCAATCCGCAGCCGCAACAACGCCGGCCCCGCCCGCTCGAGGGTGATGTCCCGCCGGACTGGAGCGCCGGCAGCGCCCCGCCACCGGCTCACGCCGGGCCATGGGGCTGGAGCTCACGATCTATGACCCCCTGCTCGATCCCGGCCTGACGTGCGCCGAACGGCTGGTCAGGCTGCTGGAGCAGGTCCTCCAACCAGGACTACGATTACCTCCGCCGCACCGGCCTGGCCGACTACCGCTCCACCCCCGGCAACCGGGGAGGCATTGTCCGACGCCGAGTGGAGGATGATCAGGCGCATGTCACGCTCACGACCTTGTGGGATTCGATCGAGGCGATCAAGCGAGTTACTGGCGGCAGTGGACTGAGGCTGGTCAGGTTTTGCTCGAGGTCGCCATCCCGCGTCCCAGCCACCGTCCGAACAGCAGCTGGCTGATGAGGTGCGTCAGAAAGCCCGCGCTCAGGAACTGAGTGAAGATCGACCAGCGCAACGGATTGGTGAACGGGTCCCACCCCTCGTCGTAGAGAAGCACCTCGCCCACCGGCACGATACCCTGTCCCAGCAACAGGCCGAGGAGGATCATCCAGGTCGCCGCCCGGGAGGGTGCTTCCGGCCATCGCCGGCCCGCGACCCAGGTGAGCGGCATGAAGGCCAGGATCGCGAGCAGCCAGTGGTAGGAGAGGCCGGTCGGCGGCCGCCCGAGGTGCCAGTCCAGATGGATCATCACGCCGACCCAGATCGCCGCGATCCAAACCACCGGTGATTTGAGCATCAGATCAAACTCCTCGCGAGGGTGCTGCGCGGCTGCGACAGGTGCCTTGCAGCTTTGGCCCCCTAAAGTGACGTTCGAGCGATGGCGGCGGAAGGGTCGGGCGCGGGAGGCCTGACTCACCCAGCGCCTCGCATTGCGCGACCCGGTCGCGGTATTGCCGAATCGTCTCGGTCTCGTTCTGCAGATCGAACCGGAGCAGTGCCTTGGGATCGCTCGACAGCTTGACCGGTTTCGGGACCACGGCCGGGGTTCCCCCCAGGTAGTCTATCTGCTGGGCGATAACGAGCGCGTGCTGCAGCTCCTCGGCCGCATGGGTCTCCAGTTCCTGGGCGATGGCCATGAAGGCGGCGCCCTTGAGCACCTGCGAGTACACCACGTATGCAATGATGGCCTGGTACTCCCGGGCCAGGTCCTGGTTGAGCAGCGCCACGAGCGCCTCCCGGTCGATCGGATCGGCCGAATGGTTCAGGACGGCAGGGGATGGATTCTTTCGGGGCACGAAACCTCCTCGCGCCGACTCGAGACAAGGCGAGCCTCGGACGGCGCGTTGGGTAGCCTGTGAAATGGGGTGCGAAGGGCCGCGGGTCCCCGCGACCCTCCACCGTGCTATCGACCTCTACCGCGCCGGCGGCCGCAGGTTGGTGCGCGAAATGGTGCGCCCGCGATGGGCGGCCTCATCGTTGACGCTCAAGGTCTGGACCATTCGCGTGAAAACCTGATCGAACCCGTCCGCATGGCCGCCCGGCACGATGCCCCGGGCGTAGATGACGTGACCATCGGGCAGGCCCCGGGTGTACAGGGTCACCCGTTCTTCATCTCCCGTCACCGGCGAACGGCCCGAGAGCACCATCGAGAACCCGGGCGCGCCATCGATCACCTCCGGTTGCGCCAGGTTGGTCTCGGCCCGCAGGTACGGATTGGTGCTGAGGATGGTGCGAACCAGGTCATCCGTGGCGTCCTCCAGCGTCCCGCGCGGGGCTCTGCGGTCCTCGAACGGCGCGTAGCTGCGCTGCAGGCTCCGGCTGCGCCTGGCATCCTCACCCTCGAACGGCGCGTAATGGTTGATGATGACCCCATAGAGCATGACCTGCTGGCCGTCGCTCCGGTTGACCACACCCCCCTCGGGGGCCATGGAGACGGCCAGGCCGGAAGGATAGGTCTGCCAGTTCTCGGGGTGGTCGATGGTGAAGAAGCCGCTGGGATGCACCAACTGCTCGAAGCGGGAAGATGGCGGGTCCACCCGCACCGCCAACTGACCGGTGGTCACCTCCACCTGCTGAGCCGGATCGTTCGATATCGTCAGCGGCTGGGAGGATGGGCTCGGCAGTCGCCGCAGTCTGCTCCGCATGGTCTCGAACCCGCCGACGACCTGGGTTCGTCCCGATCCCAGCGTGGCCGCACGCTGGCGGATGCGGGTTTCCCGGTCGGCCGCGGGCGGGTGGCTGCTGAAGAAGGTCTCCAGCTTGCCGGGATTGCGGCCTTGCTCGGCCCGGAGCAACTCGAGGAAACTCGCCATGGCCCTCGGATCGTATCCGGCCTGGGCCATGATCTCTGCGCCTACCTTGTCCGCTTCGTATTCATCGTCGCGGCTGAACTTGAGGAAGACCGCGTTCAGGCCGACGCCCCCGATGGTGTTGACGATCCGGGACGCACTACTCGAGGGCTTTCCGATCAGGCCGCCCAGAATTCCCAGGCCCGACCGGGTGAGATACACCTTGGAGGCCTGATGGGTTCCATGGCGCAGCGCCACGTGAGACATCTCATGGGCCAGCACGCCGGCCAGCTCCGCTTCGGTTCGTGCCGTCTCGATCAGCCCGCGATTGACGTACATCGGGCCGCCGGGAAGCGCGAAGGCGTTGATTTCAGCGGCGTTCACGGCCTTGATCTGGTAGGGATAACGGGCGCCCGGTGCGCCGGCGGCCAGCCGCTGCACGATCCGGTTGAGGTAGTTGTCTACGTTTCGGTTGCTCAACAGCGTCAGCCGCCGCTCCGCCTCGGCCGCGGACTGGCGGCCCAACTCGATGTCCTGCTCGACCGTAAAGAGGTTGAAGCCGGGTTGGGTGCGTTTGGTGGTTACCTGGGCCTTGCTCGGGACACTGAGCGGCCCGGCGACGAGGGCGCCTGCGAGCAGGAGAGCAGGCGCTGCCAGCAGTCTTGGTTTCATGCTCGTCTCCTATGGCTCTCGTTCTTCTTTACCTCCTTCTTTGGAAACGCCCTGTAAGAGGAATTGGGACACAGGGTTGTGATGCGGTCTCGCTCACGTATGCTCGCCCTCATGCTGCGCAGTCCCTACCGGGCGGTTCGCCCGCTTCGCCGGAGGAGGTCAGCGATGTGGGTATGACCTCCTTCTTCCGCCCATCCCAGAGCCGTGGCGCCGAAGCGTGCGTCCTTGAGCTCGAGATTCGCACCCCGGGAGATGAGCAGCTCCACGGTACCGGCATGCCCGTTCATCGCCGCCCAATGGAGCCCGGTCGCTCCAAAGACACCCTTGGCGTCGATACTCGCACCGCGGGAGAGCAGGTACTCCACCACGGGGGTGTGACCGTTGCGGGCAGCCGCATACAGAGCGTCCGAAAGGATGTCACCCAGCAGGTGGGCCGAATCAGTCGGCCAGTGGTCGTTGGGCGTGCGGGGAGCATCTCTTCTGCGATGAGGTGAGAAGTCCCGGCCGGACTCGACGACCGCCTCGACCTCGGGTTGCATCCCCAACGCAGCCGCGGTGATCAGGGTCAAGCCACCCGCGCCGCGAGACAGGAGAAACGCCGCGACCCGGGTGCTGCCCATCGTGGCCGCCCAGTCGAGCGGCGAGGCTCCCCACGACGTCCTCGCCTCGATGTCCGCACCGGCATCTACCAGGGTACGGGCAACGTCGATGCCGTCCGCCTCCGCCGCCCAATGCAGCCCGGTCTTGCCGTGTTCCCCTGCCAGGCGGACCAGTTCCGGGCTGACGTCGAGCAGCGCGGATACTTCCCTACCGTCACCCCGGCGAACCGCCTCCAGAAACTCTTCGGCCTGGTTCATTCCTCCCCGATTCCTGCGCTGACACGAAACGTGTGGGAAGCCATTGTTGTGTCCTCCACTCGGTGTTGGGCTTGGCTCTCGATTGCCCCAAGGCATCCGAACGCGCCAGAAAACCCCGTCCTATCTACTCGACGAACGGGGTTGCCGAAATCGACAGGGTATGGGGCCCTTCGAGGATGGCACGGCTCCCTTCACCGGTCATGGCCCCACCAGCGTCTGGATCGCATGGGCCAGCAGCAAGCCGGCATGCCTCGGGCCCACGGCGGCTCCATCCTCTCTCGACCAGATCGCCGAGAGCACCGCTTGGGCAAATGACCACTGCAGCGCGCGATCGACGTCAATCTCGAGGATCTCGCCCGCCTGCCACTCATCCCCGGGCGCGCGGACCACCTTGAGGACCACCGCCCGATGTCCGCGGGTGCCGAAGGCCAGGAAGGAGCTGGCCGTTTCCAGCGTCGTCTCGACGGTGATGTCCCACTCCCGGACGTGCTCGTCGATGCGCTCGGTCAGCAGTCGAGCAGGCACTGGGGGCGAGCGCTTAGGGCTACCGGCCGCCCCGCGCAAGCCAAAGCAGGCGGCCGGCCCAGAGGCAAAGAGCGGCTGCGGTCACGGTGATGAGCAGATACCCCGGGTCGGTCGCGAGGTGTGTCTCTTCGATCACGCGCCAGATATGGGCCAAGGTGAGCAGGCCGAAGATCGCGCCCGTGGTCATGACATAGGTTTTCAAGAGCGCCTCGCGATTCAGTCAGTCGGTCAGTCGGTCAGTCGGTCAGTGGTGTTTCCGACCGTCGGCCAACTTCCTTTTTTTTGAGCCGGCCCGCGGTTCCACTCTTCGTAGGTCTCCGGCGAGATCTCGCCCTGGACCAGCAGTTCGGCGAATTTCCGGCGTTGGGCTCGGCTCTTGAAAGGCATCGCGTGGACTCCTGACGCCAAGAATCAGCGTCGCCTGTGGGCCCTGGTGCTCGCCTGCCAGAGATCGATCTGGCCTGATCCCCCCGGTCGGTCGGACATGAAGAACAATGTCGTGCCGTCGGCGGAGAGATTCGGCCTCCCATCGAGCGTGGCGCTATTCACCAGCGGACCCAGATTCCGGGGCGAGCCAAACGTTGCGGAGGTGCTGGCTCGGGTCGTCACCCAAAGGTCCTCCCGGCCATGCCCGCCGGGCCGATTGGACATGACATAGAGCTGGAGCCCGTCGCTCGAGATACCGGGGCCCCAGTCGTCGGAGGCGCTGTTGACGCCAAATCCCAGAGTTTCCGCCCGGGAGAACGATTCGTTCCTGGTGTTTCGCCGCGCGACCCAAAGGCCCATCCCACCCGATCCGCCCTCGCACCGAGAGGAAAAATAGAGCGCCAACCCGTCGGTCGAGATACCGGGCAACCCGTCGGCAGCGCTGCTGTTCACACCCGGGCCGAGGTGCCGGGGAGGTCCGAAGGGCCCCGAAGGAGCCAGTGGCCGTCGCCCGCCTCGTCACCCAGAGGTCCCCGGCGCCCGATCCGCCGGGGCGTTCGGAGGTGAAATACAGCGACAGCCCATCCCGGGAGATGCTCGGCCCGCCGTCGAAAGCCGAGCTGTTGACGACTGGACCGAGGTTGGTGGGGAGGCCGAAGATCGTGACGCCGAATTCGGAGCGTACCTGCGCCGGCATGGGATCGATCGGGATAGCGAATGCCGCTATGAGGAGGAGCCTCGGGCGCATGAGCGTCTAGGAGGAAGTAGAGACGGATGATAATCAGGGCGCCTACGGGGAAGGCACTCACCTTCGCATTGGACGGCACTGCTGTCCGGGGTTACACTTCCGCCGACATCCACGCCCGCGAATCCCCATGACGGTTCAGCCTGACGGAGCGGCCCAGACCGCCCT
>DASWKS010000286.1:0-9028 GCA_036396495.1 Gemmatimonadales bacterium | reverse complement strand
CGAGGCGGTCAAGCGGGCCGTCCGCGCCGGTTGCACCACGATCGAGCATGGTGGCCTGGTGGACGACGCGGCACTGGATCTGATGGCCGAACGGGGCACCTTCTTCGATCCCAACGTACACCTGGTGCTGCAGAACTACTTCGACCATCGGGACCGGTTTCTCGGAATCGGCAATTACACCGCCGAGGGGTTCGCGCATATGCAGCGGCTCAAGCCAGTCATGGTGGAAGTGTTTCGCAAGGCGCTGGCTCGCCCGTCGCTCAAGCTGGTCTTCGGAACCGACGCCGTCGCGGGATCGCACGGACGGAATTGGGAAGAGCTGATCTTCCGAGTCGAAAGCGGCGGCCAGGCTCCGATGGCAGCCATTGTCTCGGCCACGTCCCTCGCCGCGGCGTCGCTGGGACTGCAGGACGAGATCGGCAGCGTCGCCCCCGGATTCGAAGCCGATATCATCGCGGTGGAAGGGAACCCGGCCCGGGACATCACCTCGTTACGCCGGGTGAAGTTTGTCATGCGGGGCGGCAAGGTTTTCCGGAACACCCCATGACCCCGGGACTGTCGGTCCGTTCCGAGGGGCCATCCCGCCGGGTGGACGGGACCGCGCGGGGCGGTATGTTGAGTCGGGAGGGAGGTGCCCCATGTCGTCTTCAGACGTACGGCGGCGCTGGTTGCTGGCGCTGCTCCTGGCGGTTTCCACCGGTTGGTCATGCGCCAAATCCAGCACCGGGATCGTCCCGGCCCCGGCAGCCCCCACACCGTCGACCTCGCCCTGGAAGATCCCGGTCTATCCCACCACAACCTGGGAGCGGTTCTCCCAGCCGGAGTGGGCCGGTTACCGGTCGGGTGCGCTCGACACGCTGACGACATACCTCCAGAAGATCCCAACCACGGGCCTGATGGTCGCGGTCCATGGCCGGATGCTCTACAGCTACGGTGACATCACCGGGCAGAGTTACCTCGCGTCGGCCCGGAAGAGCGTGCTGTCGATGCTGTTCGGGAACTATGTGGCGCAGGGCCGAATCAGGCTCACCTCCACGCTGGCCGAGCTGGGGATCGACGACCGGCCGGCCCTTACTCCGGAGGAGCGCCAGGCCACAGTTCGCGACCTGCTGGTCACCAGTTCGGGCGTCTTTCACCCCGCCTCCAATCCCGGCGACAACCTGAGCGATGCGCCCCCCCGCGGCTCCCAGAAACCGGGATCCTACTTCCTGTACAGCAACTGGGATTTCAACGCGCTTGGGACCATCTTCGAGACCGCCACCGGCCGCCGCCTGTACGACGCCGTGGAACAGGATCTGGCCCGGCCGATTCAGATGGAGGACTGGCGGCGCGATCTGCAGCAGAAGAGCGGTGACACGACCCGCTCCATTCATCTGGCCTACCACATGTGGTTCTCGACCCGCGACATGGCCCGACTGGGTTACCTCATGCTGCGGGAAGGCAAGTGGTTCGACCGCCAGGTCATCCCGGCGTCATGGGTCCGCGAAAGCACGTCGCCCATCATCACCTCCAGCCAGATGAACCCGCCCGGGGTGCGGGACAATCAGCTGGCCTATGGCTATCTGTGGTGGATTCTGGAGGAGCAGGCGGGAAGTCTGCTCGCGGGCGCTTACAGCGCGCGCGGGGCCTACGGGCAATACATCCTGATCGCACCCCGGCTGGACATGGTGATCGCCCACAAGCGGGTGATCCCTCGGGGCGACAACTCCTCAGTGAGCTGGAGCCAGTTTCTCGAGATCGCGCGCCAGCTGGTGGGGGCGCGTTGCCCCCGCGGAGAGTGCGCGATTACCGCCAACTGAGGAGGGACGACTACCGATCCCGTTTCCGCTTCCACCGCTGCCCGTGAATCCGGTAGTCCACCATGTCATCCGGATCGAGCCGGACGCCTGCGTCCACCGCCTCCCTGATGAAATCGGCATCGATGCTGTGGATCCGGAACGCCACCAGCTCATCCAGATCAATCGACTTGATTCCAGCCGCCGTGATCGACCGGATGAAGCTGGGCGTCACGCCGTGGATCCGCATCGACAACAGCTCGTCCGGATCGGGGGCCGGGTATCCCAACTGGGCGATTTCCCGAACGAACTCGGGGGTCACCCGGTGGATCTTGAAGGACAGGACGTCATCCAGGTCGGCGGACGGGTCGACGTCTTTCCGCACCTGGCGGATGTAGTCGGGCGAAACGTCGTGGACCCGGAGACCAACCAGCCGGTCGGCTGAAAGGTCGCGATAGCCGAGCCCGGCCAGGTCGCGGACGAAGTCCGGGGTGACGTTGTGAATCCGCATGGCCAGCAGGTCGTCCGCGTCCATCCGCCGGACCCCGGCCTGCTGGAGCCCGGTGACCCACTCCCGGCGCACATCGTGGATCAACATGGCGAGCAGCTCGTCGTCGTCAACCTCATCCGCCCCGGCCAAGTCCGACTCTCGCAGGAACTGATCGTTGGCCTCGAAGCGGTAGGCGCCCTCGCCCAACCCATCCTCGAACCGGCCCTCGAATCGCAGGACACCGGCATCGCGCCTGAACTCGAACCGGGCCGGTCCGGACCACCGGTTGTTGTCGGCCCCGAGCCCAGTCAAGTCATTCACCTTCATCGTGAATCCGAAATCGCCCCCCTCCCGCTGTCGGTCCTCGTAGCGACCATCGAAATCGATCCAGAGCACCCGCTGGGCATTCTGGCGGGGGCGCCAGCGCAGCTCGGCTTCCCAACGACCAGTCTTGACGAGCCGCTGGGCGACCAAGTCCTGGCCCAGTGGGGCGAACCCGAGCAGGGCTCCTACCCCGAGCATGAGTGAGACTCGCATGTTGGCCTCTGACAACGAGATAACTGTTTAGATCAGGTTGGGCTGCCCAGCGTTGCAAGGGGGTCGGTAGATTCCCCGGTCCCATGGCATCCGTTCTCTCCCCAGCCCAGGTCCCGCCCGTCGCCGAGCGCCGGGCTTACTCCGTTACCCGGTTCGGGGAGCGGCTGGATGATCCCTATTTCTGGATGCGGGATCGGGGAGACCCGGCTGTCCGGGCCTACCTCGAAGCGGAAAACACCTACGCCGAGTCGATGCTCGCGCCCGAGAAGGAGGTGTGCGAGGGGCTCTACCGCGAGATGCTCGGTCGGATCAAGCAGACCGACCTGACTGTGCCTTTCCTCGACCGTGGCTTTTTCTACTACACCAGAACCGAGGAAGGCGAGCAGTACCCCATCCACTGTCGCAAGCGGGGCTCGCTCGAGGCGTCCGAAGAGGTACTGCTCGACCTCAACCAGCTGGCCCTGGGCAAGCCGTTCATGGCGTTGGGCGAATTCGATGTAACCGATGATGGGAAGCTGCTGGCCTACTCCACCGACGAGACCGGCTTTCGCGACTACGTGCTCGAGGTGAAAGACCTGGTCACCGGAGCGAAGCTCCCGCTCCGCATCGAGCGATCCAGCAGCGCGGCCTGGACCCCCGATGGAGCATGGCTGTTCTACGTCACCGAGGACGACGCCAAGCGACCCTCTCGTCTCTGGCGCCACCGACTGGGCAGCGAGCAGCACGATCTGGTGTACGAGGAGACCGACGAAGCCTTCCGGGTCGGACTGAATCGCAGCCGCAGCGGTGCCTGGCTGATGATGCAATGCGCCAGTCACACCACCAGCGAGACCTGGCTGCTGCCCGCCGACACACCGACCGGCGAATGGCGCCGGTTTGCTCCCCGGTTGCACCAGCGGGAATACGATCTGGATCACCAGGGCCGACGCTGGGTCATGCGGATCAACGACACCGGCCGGAACTTCCGGGTGGTGGCAGTGCCGGTCGACGACTGGTCTCCCGAAGCCTGGGAAGAGCTGTTGCCGCATCGGGAACAGGTCATGGTCGAGTCGGTGGATTGCTTCGCGACCCATCTGGTGGTCAGCGAGCGCGATGCCGGGTTGCCCCGGCTTCGGCTGCTCGATGTCGACGGGCGGAGCCGGCACGTGCCATTTCCCGAGTCGGTGTGCGACGCCTGGCTGGGGCCCAACCCCGAGTACGACAGCGGGACTCTGCGCTACCACTACCAGTCGCTGGTGACCCCGATGTCGGTGTTCGACTATGCCGTCGCCTCGGGTGATACCCAGCTGCTCAAACAGACCGAAGTGCTGGGCGGCTACGATCCATCGCAGTACGAGAGCGATCGGCGCTGGGCCACCGCGGCAGACGGGACCCGAATCCCGATCTCCATCGTGTGGCGCCGGGACCGTTCCCGGAACCGGGGTCCGCTTTATCTCACGGGGTACGGCGCGTACGGCTTCTCCTATCCGATCGTGTTTTCCTCCAACCGGCTGAGCCTGCTGGACCGGGGGTTCGCGGTGGCGATCGCCCACATTCGGGGCGGGAGCGACCTGGGCAAGCCCTGGCACGACGGCGGCCGCATGGGCAACAAGCGGAACACGTTCACTGACTTCGTGGCGGCCGCCGAGTATCTGGTGGGCGAAGGCTGGACCAGTCCGGAGAATCTGGTGATCGAAGGCGGCAGCGCGGGCGGCCTGTTGATGGGTGCGGTCATCAACCTGCGGCCCGACCTCTTCCGGGTGGTGCTGGCACAGGTGCCCTTCGTGGACGTGATCAACACCATGTCCGACCCGACGCTGCCGCTGACGGTCGGCGAATTCGAGGAGTGGGGAAACCCCATGGTCGAGGAGCAGTACCGCTGGATGCGGGAGTACTGCCCCTATTCCAACCTCAGGCCCGGCAGTTACCCCGCCATGCTGGTCCGGACTTCGTTCAACGACAGCCAGGTCATGTACTGGGAGCCGGCGAAGTACGTGGCCCGGCTTCGGACCTTCAAGACCGACACCAATCCTCTGCTGCTCCTTACCAACATGGGTGCGGGGCACGGTGGGGCATCCGGCCGGTACGACCGGTTGCGCGAGATCGCAACCGACTACGGGTTCATTCTCGCCGTCCTCAGTGGTCGGTCCTCGGCGGTCGATTAGATTCCCGGCTTCGCCCCTCTCCAGGTTCCATGACGGTCAAGACTCTGCTGCTCGCGGCCCTCGGGGTCGTCACCCTGGGATTTGTGCTGGTCTGGGTACGGCATCTTCGCTCCGGGGTCGGTTCCCGGAGCGCCGATGAGGCCCCCGCACCTCCCACCTTGTTCCAGCTGATCGTGGGATTCGGCACCAACTTCTTCGACACGCTCGGGATCGGGTCCTACGCGCCGACCACCGCGATCTTCAAACTGCGCGGTATGGTGCCGGACGAACGGATTCCGGGGACGCTCTCGGTGGGCCACACGCTGGCCACGATCACCCAGGCCTTCATCTTCATGACCCTGGTTGAAGTGGATGGGATCACGCTGGCGCTGATGATCGGCACAGCGGTGGCGGGGGCCTATCTGGGGGCCGGCATCGTGTCGCGCTGGCCCAGGCGGAACGTGCAGATCGGGATGGGCGTCGCCCTGCTCGCGGCCGCCACCCTCTTCACGATGAACAACTTGAAGATCTTTCCCGGCGGGGGCGACGCTCTGGCGCTGTCATCGACCCGGCTCGGCGTCGGGATGGCCGGAAACTTCCTGCTGGGTTCGCTCATGACGATCGGCATCGGACTGTACGCCCCGTGCATGATCCTGGTGAGCCTGCTGGGGATGAATCCCCAGGCGGCCTTTCCCATCATGATGGGTTCGTGCGCCTTCCTCATGCCGGTAGCGAGCGTCAAGTTCCTGGAGGCCAGGAGCTATAGCGTCAGACCGGCGCTGGGGCTGGTGCTGGGCGGGATTCCGGCGGTGTTGATCGCCGCCTTCATCGTCAAATCCCTGCCGCTCACCATGGTGCGGTGGCTGGTAGTGGTGGTAGTGACCTACTCCTCCATCATGATGCTGCGGTCCGCATATCGGGAGCGGGCGCGCTGACCGGCGTGGCACTCCGATTCTTTGCCGATCGTCATCCGCAGATGATGCCGATGCCAACGATGGCCACAAACACATGATAGCTGTTGTGACAGGGTTTCGTTAGGCGGTGTGAGTCTTGGTGTAGGGAGGATGTATCGGCGTAATCGGCTTCGTCCGCGGATTCAATGCTTCACGTCTGACCGGGCCCGCCGCTCGACTTCCTCCCGGCTGACTTCCGCCACGCGGGTGGCGATCCACCAGTAATTCCCGCCGCCATGCTTGACGCCGCACTCCCGATTGCGGTAGAAGGTGTCGGTCGGCTCCATCACAGACGTGGCTCCGGCAGCGAGGGCTCGACGGTAGGTGGTGTCGGCGTCGGGGACATAGAGGTAGAGCGAGCTCTGGTTGGGCTTCCACTCACCCTGCGCCTGGCTCAGCATCACCATAGAGTCGCCGATCCGGACCTCCCCGTGCCAGGGGGTGCCATCCGGCCGGGTGGTCAGCTCGGTTGCTTCCGCCCCGAAGGCCTGCTCGAGGAAGTCGATGGTCTGGGCAGGTCTGCCACCGAAAGAAAGGGCGTGACCGTGTGGAAGCCTTCGGGCAGGTATTTCACCGCCATTTGTGGTCTCCTCGCTCGGGCTGCCTGCAATCTGAGGTCAACAACAGGATGGGTATTGTAAGGAATTGACGCCGGGCGGGGTCCCTAGGCGTCGGCGGGGAGATGATTCAGCCGTTCGCCCTTCTGCGCCAGGTAGGCCGACGGGTTGAGACCGGAGAAGGCCTGGAAGTCGTGGATGAATGGGCCTGGTCGTAGAATCCGCTTGAGACCGCGATGGCGGGCCAGGCGAGCTTCCGGTCCGGCGATCCCGCCTCCAGCAACTGCTCCCGGAGTTCCTTGGGCCGGCCGCCCCAGAGTGCGTCGAGCGAGACGGCGGCGGGGGCAGAAAACAGTGAACGGTAAATGACCGTCACCGGTACGCTGTTCACTGTTCACTGTTCACTGTTCACTGTTCACTGTCGTTTGGCCAGGATATCGGACAGGACCACCCGGTCGATCTTGCCGTCCATCCGGACCCGGACGTCGTAGTTCTCCCAGTACATGAAGTTCCTCAACGCTTCCAGAAACGTCTGGTTCGGCGTCCCCTGCGGTCGGGGCAGCCATTTCTCCGATTGGCCTTGCGGTTCCCGCAGCAGAATCGGCTCGAGCTGCGCGACCAGGGCGGGTGTCAGCGGAAGCAGGTCGGCGGGCTCACTGGGGAAGAAGTGCAACTTGTGGAGGGCGTATAACCGTTCCAACTCCGCGATGGGGTCGACGGCGTCGTACACCCGGATGTCGATGAACCGGTCGTTGGCGCCCAGATACCCGCCGTCCTTCCGCACCACCAGCAGGGCGGCCGACTGCATGCCTCGCTTGTCGCCGCCGCCGGCCTGGCCGGCCTTCAGCGCGGCGATCAGGCGATCTCCCAAGGGTCCGCGGCTTCGTTCGAAGCTCTCGGCCAGGTTCCGGACCGTCTGGTCCGACACCATGATGTTGGCCTGCGCGGCATAGTCGCGACCCGTGATGACATCGCCCTTACCGCCGAGCGAGCCTTTGGGTCCGCCGGTACGGCCACCGGCCCAGTCGAAGGTGTTGGCGCCGGTAAAGCTGGTGCTGTTGCCGATAGCATCGATCAGCCCTACCTGGCGGTCGGCGAGCATGGTGTCGCTCCGCATGATGATGCGCAGCGCCTCGTTCGCGGTCGCTCCTCGGGCCATCAAGTCCAGTCCCGCTTCGCCGTACGCCGTGTTGGCGAGGCTCTGAGTGGCCACCGCGCCCACCCCAGCCCGGGCCCATGGTACGATGCCGCCCACGTTGGGGAACTTGGATTGCACCGCGACGCCCAGGTCCCCGGTGGCGGAGTCCCAGGCCACGATGCTGTAAGTGTGGGCCAGCTTCTGGAAGTGGGCCGGCGGACGGGCCTGGCCCGCCAGGAGTGCCGGAAAGACTATCAGCCCAACCGCGGTCAGACGGAAGCTTCGCATGAGAACTTCCCCTTACGCCTTCTTTCGCCAGTAGCGGGCCAGGCCGAACCAGTTGCCGTACAATGCATCCTCCGGGATCCGTGAATGCAACTCGGCGGGCAGTACCGCCTCCAGGTCGCGACGCCCCAGAGCGGCCACCCGCTGGGCCCGTTCTTCGTCAGTGCCGGGGTCGTCCAGGGAGGAGCGCACCCGTTCGCTCCACCGCACCAATCGGGTTGCGTGCTCTCGCGCGAATCGGGGTGGGTCGTTCACCGGCCCGAAGTGGGTGGGAAAGAGGCGCGCCGGCTGCCATTCGAGGATCCGGTCGCCACTCTCGATCATGAGCTCGACGTCAATGTCCGGCGGGGGCGTGACCGGGATGGCCACGTCGGAGGGCGGCAGATGCTCGCCCAGCACGTCGCCGGTGAACGCGATGCCGGAAGCTTCGTCGAACCAGGCCAGGTGATGCCAGGCATGGCCGGGCGTGTACGCGCTGGCGATGGACCGCCCCCCCAACTGGAGCCGTTCGCCGCCCTGCAGGGGGATGATGGCCCCGGGAGGCACCGGCTTCACCTCACCCCACAGCTCCAGCATGCGGTCGCCGTAGATCATCGTGGCGCTCTTGAGCAGGCGGCCCGGGTCCGCCAGATGGGGGGCGCCCCGTTCATGGACGTAGACCCGAAGCCGGGGCTGTGCTTCGGCCAACCACCCCGCCGCGCCGGAGTGATCGAGATGAATGTGCGTGAGCAGCAGAATCCGGACGTCATCGAGGGTGGCGCCGAGTTGCCGCACGACTTCTCGAAATCGGTCATAGGTGGTGGCGGGGCCGGGATCGACCACGGCGAGGCCGTCGTCGGTCTCCAGAAAGCAAGTTGCGATGTTGCCCGGAGCCCCCAGATACTCGAGGTCGGCGAGAATGGCCCCGTCGGCAATCGGATTCACGGGGGGTAAGTAAGGCGGTAGAGCGGGACGGCGGTAGGGCGGTATCTTCCACGCAGGGAATCATGCGACGCTTTTCAGTGGTTCTGGGTCTGGCGGCGCTGCTGGCGGGGTCCGCGGCAGCCCAGACGAATGGTGCCGGCAAACAGCCGATCTCCATGGCCGGCATCAACCGGGTGGCCGGCAAGGTGGACTCGGTCTTCGTCGAGCGGACCGCGCGACAGTTCACCGTCGGCGGGGGTGACTGGG
>DASWKS010000285.1:0-12670 GCA_036396495.1 Gemmatimonadales bacterium | reverse complement strand
CGTGCGACACCACCAGGACCGCTGGGGCTTCGGCGGCCTCGTCGGGCGGCTGGATCAGCCGGCCCCTCGCTGCGGGAATCCCCAAAGCCTGGAAGAAGCCGGCCGAGGCCCGTCCCACCATCACGCGGGCCGGGTTGCCGTTACCGGAGAGCGCAGCCTCGCCCCGGGTCACCTCGCCCCACGCCTTGAAGCTCTTCTGCTGCTCCCGGATGGCGGTCGCGTCCGCGGTCGAGATGTTCCATAGGTTGGTCGGGGAGTTCTTCTCGACCACGATGACCAGTCGGTCAGGGTCGGGATAGGGCAGCTCGGCCAGCACCACCGAGTACAGCACGCTGAACACCGCCGTGGTGGCGCCCAGTCCCAGACCGAGCACCAGCACCGCGGTAGCGGTGAAGCCGGGGTTGCGGCTCAAGCCCCGGAGGGCGTAGCGAAGGTCCGCAGCCAGTTCCTCGAGCGGGCGGGTCCCGCGCGCGTCGCGCACCGCCTCCTTGTACTGCTCCACCCCGCCGAATGCCAGTAGCGCCTCGCGCCGCGCCTGCTCGGGCTCGGCGCCGTTCCGGATCCGCTCCACCGCCTCCCGCTCCAGATGAAAGCGCAGCTCTTCGTCCATGTCGCGCTCTTCCCGACCCCGGAAGGCCAGGGCGCGGAGCCGCTCGAGCAGATCGGAGAAAAGGCTCATGCGCCCTCCGCTGTCCGTACCCTGAGGATGCCGTTGACGGCGGTCGATGCCCGCTCCCAGGCCCTGGTTTCCGTTTCGAGCTGCTTTCGGCCGGCCCGGGTCAGCAGGTAGTACCGGGCGCGGCGGTTGTTCTCGGTGGTCCGCCATTCGCTCTTGATCCAGCCCTTCCGGACCATCCGCCTCAGGGCGGGGTAGAGGGAGCCCTGCTGGACCTCGAAGGCGTCTTTGGAGAGCTGATCGATGCGATGGGCGATGCCCCAGCCGTGGAGGGGGGCGAGGGAGAGCGACTTGAGTACCAGCATCTCCAGGGTGCCCCGGAGCAGTTCGGAGGGTTCGGGCGGCACGGTAGCTCCTCTAGGTGAGCTGGAGAACAGAGGCCGACTTCTCCAGCCAATCAAAAGGAGAGACGCTGCGACTCCGGAAAAGGTTTGCAGGCCCGGCCCCTGCCCGGTTTCGATGCCCCGTGGGCGGGAAGGGACCTGTTTACCGTTCACCGTTCACGCTTCACCGTTCACCGTTCACCGTTACAGTTCACTGTTCACCGTTTCCGGTTTACCGTTCAGCGTGGATCGGTCGATGCGCCTCATCCGTTCCCTGCCCGCCCTGCTCGCGACCGCTGCGCTGCTCGGCGCGGTGCCGGCGCTTTCCGCGCAGATCACCCGGCCCGAGTACGTCGCCCGGCGCGACTCGCTGGCCGCCCGGGTTGGCGACGGCGTGGTCATCGCCCTGGGCGGGGTCACGCCGCTCAGCGACTTCGGTCCCTTCTACCAGCTCCCGGCCTTTCGCTATCTCACCGGGTACGAGTACGCCGACGCCGCTTTGATCATGGCGGTCCGGGGCGGCCGGGGAACCGCGACCCTGTTCGTGAAGCGGACCGGGGCGCGAACCTCGATCTACTACGGGCAGGAGCCCGATTCCGCCGCCCTGCAGCGGGATCTCGGGCTGGCGTCTCGCCCCCTCAGTCAGCTCACGGAGGTGGTCGACTCGCTGCTGCGGGCGGGGAGTGTCCCGGTCTTCGAGCTGCGGGATTTCGCGGCTGCCGATTTCGCCCGGCAGGACTCGCTCACCCGGGGGGGCCAGTTCGTGAAGGCGCTGGCGGCCCGCCACCAGGGGCTGGAAGTCCGGGACGCCCATGCCATCGTGGACCTGTTGCGGGCCCGCAAGAGCACGGCGGAGCAGGAGTTGATCCGGAAAGCGGCCGCCATCTCGGCCGAAGGTCATACCGAGCTGATGCGCCGGATCGAAAACGGAATGCACGAGTACGACCTGCAGGCGATCATCGAGTACAGCTTCCGCCGGGCCGGCGCCGAGCGGCCCGCGTACGGATCGATCGTGGGCTCCGGGCCGCTGACGCTGCAGCTGCACTACATGAAGGACCGGCGCGCCATGCAGCCGGGCGAGGTGGTGGTGGTCGACGCGGGCGCCGAGTACCAGGGGTATGCCGCCGACGTGACCCGCACCCTACCGGTGAGCGGCCGCTATTCACCGGAACAGCGAGCCATCTATCAGCTGGTGCGCGATGCCCAGGCCGCGGCGGAGCGGAATTCCCGGGCCGGCATGTCCCGGCAAGCCGCCCTGGACAGCTCGATCGTGGTGCGCGCTAAAGGGCTCGCCGCGCTTGGCCTGATCGAGTCACCCGACGCCACCCTGGATCTCCCCTGGCAGGCCACCTGCGACACGACGCCCCAGGCGTGCCGCCAGGTCACGCTCTTCACGATCCATGGTATCACGCACGGACTGGGACTCGAGGTACACGATCCGATCCAGGCGTATCAGGACGGGATGTTCAAGGTGGGTGACGCGTTCGTCATCGAACCGGGGATCTACCTCAGCCCCCGACTGCTCGACATGCTGCCCGACACCCCGAGGAACCGCGCCTTCATCGCGAAGGTGCGGAAGACGGTCGAGCGGTACGCCAATACCGGCGTGAGGATCGAGGACTCGTACCTTCTCACTGAACACGGGCTGGAACGGATCAGCATGGCGCCGCGGGAGATCGACGAGATCGAGGCGCTGACCCGGCGGCGAGCGCCGATCCCCTAGCCGCCCAGGAGTGTCATCGTGAACCAATCGACAGTGACGGCCTCTTTCGGCGATGCCCTGCGCGCCGACGGACCGGTGCCCACCGACCGGGAGGGTCGGATGATGCTGTACGGGCAATTCATGGGCGACTGGCAGGCGGAGGTCGTCGATTTCCTGCAGGGGCCCCGCCGGACCAGCACGGGTGAGGTGCATTTCGCCTGGGTTCTCGAGGGACGCGCCATTCAGGACGTGTGGATCGTTCCGGCGCGGGCGGATCGTCAACCGGACGCCGCCGCGAGCGGTCTCAACTGGTACGGGACTACACTCAGAGTGTACGATCCCAACTCCGACACCTGGCGGATCACCTGGATCAACCCGGGAACCGGGGACGAGATCAGGCTGGTAGGGCGGCGGCAAGGCGAGGAGATCGTTCAGGAGGGGACCCTCGAGAACGGGGTCCCGGTCCGGTGGATCTTTTCCGACATCGCTCCCCGTTCCTGCCGTTGGCGCTGCGACATGTCACCCGACGGGGGCACGAGCTGGAAGCTGGCGGTCGAGGCCCACCTCAGCCGGGTCGGGTAGAGCTCCCCGCCGGAGGCCTGGAATCGCGGCCGGTCAGGAACCGAGTACTTTCAGGCTGACCGGAGGCTCCATGTCCGACCTCAATCTGCTCGGGATCCACCACCTTACCGCGGTTTCCGCCAGCATCCGCGAAAACCTCCGGTTCTATACTCAGGCGCTCGGCATGCGCCTGGTCAAGCGCAGCGTCAACCAGGACGACGTGAGCGCGTACCACCTGTTCTACGCCGACGCGGTCGGGACCCCGGGCACCGATCTGACCTTCTTCGACTGGAACCTGCCCCGGGAACGCCGCGGCACCCACAGCATCATCCGCACCAGCCTCCGAGTTCGAGGCCCCGCGGCCCTGGAGTGGTGGGCCCAGCGGCTGACCGGGCTCAAGGTGAAGGCGAACCAGGTCACGCAGAGCGACGGTCGGGCCACCCTCGACTTCGAGGATCCGGAAGGCCAACGACTCAGCCTGGTGGACGACGGAGGACTGGGCGACGACCCCAAGCCCTGGGACCAGAGCCCGGTGCCGGCGGAGTACCAGATCCGGGGGCTGGGTCCCATCGTCATGAGCGTGCCCAAGCTGGGCCCCACCGAGACGGTCCTGACCCAGGTGATGAACCTGCGGGCGGTCCGCGAGTACCCCCACCCCGACCCCGCCCAGCACGACGTGGTGGTGTTCGAAATGGGCGGGCGCGGGCCCCATGCGGAGCTCCACGTGGCGGTCCAGCCCGACCTCCCTGCCGCGCGATTGGGCGCGGGCGGCGTGCATCACGTCGCCTTCCGCACGCCCACCCGCGAGCAGTACGATCAGTGGGCCGAACGGCTGAACACCCTCCACATCCCCAACAGCGGCCCGGTCGACCGCTACTATTTCCGCAGCCTGTATTTCCGGGAGCCCAACGGGATCCTGTTCGAGATCGCGACTGACGGACCCGGGTTTGGAGTGGACGAGGACCCGGCCACGCTGGGCGAACACATCGCCTTGCCTCCCTTCCTCGAGACCCAGCGGGCCGAGATCGTCACCAACCTGAAGCCGCTCGACTAACGGACAGGGCTGAGGACTGAGTACTGAGGACTGAGTTGGACGGCATCTCCACTGGAGTTCTCATGTCTGACCCCCAATGGCACGACCTCGGTCCCGTCGAGGAGCTGCGGCTGCGCACCCTGCGGCAGATCAACGTGGGCCGTACCCGGCTGGCGCTCTCCTATGTGAACGGGGAGTTCGCCTGTGTATCGGGGGCCTGCAATCACGCCGGGGGCCCGCTGGGCGAAGGTCGCCTGGAGGATGAGTACATCGTCTGTCCCTGGCACTACTACAAGTTCCACCGGCGGACCGGTGAAGGGGAGCCGGGATTCGAGGACGACAAGGTGCCGAGTTACGATCTCAGGGTGGAGAGCGGCCATGTGTTGGTGAATCTGAACCCCGCCTCACCCCGGCACCTCAAGCACCACGATCCCCATCCCCTGACCCGCAGGCTGATGCGGGAGCCGGGCCCGATCCGGGTGGCTGGGATCTCCACCACGGTGATGGACGAGAACAACCCGCGGGAGTCCACCTCGGAACGGCTGCTGCAGATCGCCCTGGAACACGCCGGCATCACCTGCGGGTGCGAAACCCGGCTGCTGCGATTGAGCGGGCTCAAGTTCCGGGCCTGCGAGGGCTTCTATTCCAAGAGCGCCCACGCCTGCACCTGGCCCTGCTCCATCACCCAGATGGATCCGGGTGACGAGATGGACCGGGTCTATGATGCCATGGTGTTCTGGGCCGATGTGATCATGCTGGCCACCCCCATTCGCTGGGGCGCCGCCAGCAGCCTGTACTACCGGATGGCCGAGCGGCTCAACTGCGTCCAGAACCAGATCACCATCCGGAACCGGGTGCTGATCCAGAACAAGGTGGCCGCCTTCATCGTGACGGGGGGCCAGGACAACGTGCAGGGTGTAGTGGGCCACCTCCTCACCTTCTTCGGCGAGCTGGGGTTTCTGTTTCCCCAGTTCCCGTTCATCGGCCATTCGCGCGGCTGGTCGGCCGAGGACATGGAAAACAACGTGAGCGAGGTCCTGAACAGCGTCGACCTCAAGGAAGGCACCGAGGCGCTGATGGACCGGGCGGTGTCACTGGCCAGCACCGTGCTGGGCCGGGAAGCGCCGGAGCATATCGCCAGGGGTGGACGCAAGGCTCATCACCTGGTGTGAGAACTGTTTCACAGCTACTGGAGGCCGAATGTTCGCTGACCGTCGCAGTTTCCTCGAGCAGTTGACCCTCGGCACCGCCTCGCTGGCGGCGCTCGGGCAGGCGGCCCCGGAGTCCCTAGCCGCTCAGGCGGGTGGTCATTGGGACCTGAGTTGGACCTCCCGGCTCAAGGGAAAGCGTCGGGCGGTGTTCGACGTTCCCGAGATCGAGGACGGGTACGGCGTCTGGCGCGCCATCATCTGGAAGAAGCAGTACAGCCAGGTATTCAACTTCCCCGAATCGACGCTCAGTATGGTGCTGATCCTGCGACACGACGGGATTGCCCTGGCCATGAACCAGGACTTTTGGGAGCGCTACCACATCGGGCCCGACAAGGGCGTCAAGGATCCCGTCACCGGAGAGCCGACTCGACGCAATCCGGTGCTGGATCGGACTGGGGCGCATGCACTCCCGGAGCAGTTCGGGGACTTCACCCTGGAGGACTTCCTGAAAGGCGGCGGGATCGTGTTAGGCTGCGCCCTGGCGCTTCAGGATTGCATCGACCTCATAGCGCGCACCGATAAGGTCGACCTGGCCGAAGCGAGCCGCAAGGCCCGTTCGATGCTCGCCCCCGGCGTCATCATGCAGCCATCGGGGGTCTTCGCGGCTACCCTGGCACAGGAGTACGGCTGCCGGTACGTACGCGCCAGCTGAGCCGACCTCCGATTATCGGTTAAAGAGGAAATAGTCGTACGTCGCCCTGGCCACGTGGGCGATGGTCCGCTCCTGCAGCTCCGAGGTTGCCTGCGATTCCTTGACGAACGCCGCGATCACCACGTGTCCGGCCCCGTCCGGCAGCTCCATGATACCGACGTCGTTGGCGATCCCCATGTTCAGCGTGCCGGTCTTGTGGGCCACCCGGATCGAGGGCGGCAGCAGGCCCTTGATCCGGTTCGGGCCGGTCTCGCAACGGAACATGATGTCGATCAGCAGGTCGGCGCTGGCGGGCGAGAGCCCTTCCTTACGCCAGATCTTGGTCAGGAGCTTCGCCATGCCTCGTGGGGTGGCGGTGTCGCGCCGGTCCGTGAGAAAGGTCTCGCGCGCGGCTTGCCGGCCGCTGTCCGTGACCTGCCTCACCAGCTTCCCGAAGGTCTGCTTATTCCACTCGTTCTCGGGGGGCAGCGTGCTCACCCCGATCGCGTCGGCGATCAGCAGGATGGTGGGCCGGTCGACCGAGATCCCCTGCACCCCCAGCTCGGCCAGCCGGGCGTTGACTGCGGGACCGTTGCCGGCCGCCTTGAGCACCAGATCGGTCGCGCTGTTGTCGGAGATGAGGAGCATCAGCTCCACCAGATTCCGCAATGACAGCGACACCCCCGGGTCGTCGAACAGACTGGTGAGGGTCCCGCTGCCCGGATGGAGATCCTGGGGGCGCAACGTCACCAGGCTGTCCAGCCGGACCCGCCGCTGATCCACCAGGCTGAAGAGCTGCACCGCCACCGGCACCTTGAAGGTGCTGGCCATCGGGAAGGGCTCGTCGGGGTTGAGATAAAGCTCCCGCCCGGTCTCGAGGTGCACGATCCCCACCCCGACCTTGCCCCGGGCAATCGCACTGAGGCGGCCCAGCTCGGCCTCCAGCCGGGCGAGGCCGGGATCCTGGGCCTGGGCGGCGGCCGAAGCCGAAGACCCCAGCAGCCACGCCATGGCATACAAGATTGGATGCAAAACTCGGAGCCAGCGGCCGTTGGACATGAGGAAACCGTTCGTGGAGGGTGGCAGTTGGAGATTGACGACTGGTACGCCCGAACCTCAGGCCTCAATTGTCAATCGTCAATCGACAATCGTCAATGGTCCGGGCGGGTCGAGCTTCAGGGAACCACGAACAGCGCCGCCCAGTCCCTTCCGCTCTTCGCCATCAGCTTGAGGTGGATCATCCGCGCCCCGGCGTCGTGGTAGTACCGGTCGCCGCTGGAAGCGTCCAACTCCGCCAGGCTGGCCGCGGCCGGGATCGACTTCGAGGTGTCGTAGTCCCGCTGGACCCGAACCGTAGCGCCGGTATAGGGCAGGGTCACGCGCACCCAATCCGCGGCCGCAAGCCCATAGGCGAACAGCTGGGGACGAGTCGGCGTGGTACCCAGCGGGCGGACCGTGTACCGGAGACCGACCGGGAGGGACATCGACACGCTCACCGGGTCCCCTCCGGTGCCGACATAGGTCGCGGTCGCGCCGTCGTCCCGGGTCACGCTCGCCGGACCGATGACTTCGCCGTTGATCCCGCGCACCGCCAGCCGCACGAACTTGCGGTTGCAGTCCCACGCGTTCCATTCGGCTCGAAAGCCGCAATCAGGCGTCACCAGCACGGGGTTATTGGCCGCCACATAATGGCCGGGAACGCCGGTGACGCTGCCGTCACCGTCCAGGAATACCGCCGCGCGGTCGCCGTCCCGGTCGGCCCGGGGCTCCTCCAGGTACACCCCGTTGGCGTTCACGAATTGCGCCTGCTCGGCGTAGTTGCCGGTGTTGATGGGAAAGGCGTTGGCGCGGTTGAAGCCGATGGCGCTCATCTGCCGTCCGGCGCTGGGCTGGTAGTTCACGAAAGTGACGTTGCGGGCGCCCACTCGGCCATCATAGAACTCGTAGCCCCGGACCGGGAACCCGGCCGGCATCGCGCTGCCGCCGATCGCCGTCTGCCCCACAAAGAGGGACCCTTCCACGAAACTCTCGGACGAGGCGAAGGTGGCGCCGATGGCATTGTCGGCCAGCACCGCGTTCAATAGCCGGTGCTCGTGCCCCCGAAGCCACACCGCCCGACCCTGATGCTTGTAACCCCGGAAGTTCCGGAACACCGCCGTCACCGCCGGCGACTCCGCCGCGGGATTCTCGCGGGGACGGAACGAGACCGTCTCGGTGGTGCCGTCCGGCCGAGGGCCGTTGTCCACGTGTAATCCGTTATTCCGGTTGGAGTGCGCCACGTTGTCGCTGAACTCCCGCAGCGGAGTCCGGCGCGGAAAGAGCACTCTGCCCGTGGAGAGGCCGGTGGGCTGATCCGGCAGCGCGAACCAGAAGCCGAAGCCCCGCGAGCCGGCCGCGACGTTGCCGCTGAAGCTGTTATCGGGATTGGTGATCCAGAACGTGGCCGGGGTCACATCCGAGGGCAGCAGCTGCTCGCCGGTGGCCGGCTGCCGGGTCACCAGCCCCAGATTCCCGGTCAACACGTTCCCGGTCTCGGCCCCATCCTCGAGGAAGATCCCGTGACCGATGTGATCGTAGCAGACGTTCTGCTCCAGCCGGATCTGATCGGTGCCGTGGATCGTGATGCAGCGGTTGAACGTCTTCCACACCGCGCTGTGCTCCAGGAATTGTCCCTCCGACGGGCCCCGCAGGTGCCAGTGGAGCGGGTAGCGGGCCAGGACCTTCTTCTGTCCCATCTGGTAGAGCTCGACGCCCGACAACCGGGCCTCGCCGCCCTGCATCACCATGATGTGGCCGCCCAACCCGGTGACCGGGGCGCTGACCGGGTCGCCCTGGATGGTGATGTTGCGGGAGAGGAGGCCGACCTCGGCCCGCTGGTCGACCGTACGGTCGGCGAAGGTCTGCAGCTGCCCCCAGTGCTGCCATCGGAGCGCGGGCGTGAACGTGACGGTTCGGCCCGAGACGGCGGAAATCTGCAGCGGCTCCGCCTGGAACGGATCGAGATCGCTCGAGGCCACCACTATCCGATCGCCCACCCGCCAGTCGATGCTCTCGCCCACCGTGAGCTGGGTCGCCCCCGCGGCGGCCGTGCCCTCCAGCCGGGTCCAGCTCTTCCGCACCGCCCCGAACAGCTCCAGCTTCCCGCCCATCACGCCTAACACCCGGGCGCCCATACCCATGATCTCATCGGTCGCGGGCCCGTTGAGTGTGATCACCAGCCGCTTGCGATAGGGTCGCTCGGCCGTGCCGGCCCGAAGCGTCCCGTGCACCACGATCCAGCCGGCCGTGAGCGCCACGTCCCGGGTCTCATCCACCTGGACCGTGCCCTCGATCAGAAGACTGCGGAGCGCCGGCGGGCTCACGTCGAGCAGCAGCCGCCGGTCCGCCGGCACCACCACCTCGGCACCGGCCAGGGGAACCTCGCCATCGGGCCAGGCCGAGGGTGAGGACCACCGCTGCAGCGGGGGTGTCCCGGGTGCATCCGTGGGCTCGGTCGGCTCACTGCGACAGGCGGCAACCAGACCCAGGGCCAGGACCAGGATATACCGGCGCAGCTCGGGAGTTATCAGCATTGGTCGTGTCCTCGCATTCGAAAGCTGCCGACTGCGTCAGGAGAAAGGAGAAACGAGAAAGGAGTGAGGAGTTGCTCCTCTCTCCATTCTCCTCTCTCCTCGCTCCTAGTTGGGCGCATGAGTTCCCGGCCCTCCGTACTCCCGTTCGCTTCCGATCGTGGGGCCCGACAGGTTGAATCCCCGCTCGTTGTTCACCCGGGCGATCCATTGCCGGACCGACCCCGGGAACGGTTCGGTCCTGCCGTTACGGCCGAAGGGATCGGTGTACCAGACGTTGGGCCCTGCCAGGTTGTTCACCCGGTTGGAATTGATGTCGACCCGGCGCCGGATGCCGTTGAACTCCGATCGGGGATCGTCGAAGCGCACCGGCACTGATCCGTCGCCGATCGACTGGGCGCAGAGGGTCCCGCTGGCCCGGTCGCCGTTCGCTTCCTGTTCGTAGCAGGCATCGATCGGACGACCGGTGATGTTGGTCGCCGCCGGATCATGATACCGGCTCGGCAGGAAGACCTGGAAGTACGGGTCGAAGCTGGCCAGAGTATGTCCGTCCGAGCGCCGGACCGCGCTCGAGGTCTCCCAGCTCTCGTGCAGCGCCGAGCTGAAATTGGAATTGGAACCCGGCGACACCAGGAAATGGCGCAGGATGCACTCCCGATCCGGGATCTTGCGCTGGCCTCCGCCTGCGGGCGAATTGGCGGGCGTCGCCGTGCCCACCGTGATCCGGGTCCCATCGCAGGCGCGGATGAACTCGCCCGGCCGGCCGATGGTGGCCATGAGGGTCACGTGCATCTCGGTGTCGTCGCTGCAGGCGATGTGGTACACCAGCTCGTGCATGTTGTTGGTGAAGGCGTCCTTGGAGTGGGTGCCCTGGTGCAGCTTCACCAGGACGTCGCAGGTGATCTCGAAGAACGAGCCCAGCCCGTCGCCGGCGGTGAAGTGGAGGTTGTTCTCCCATTCGACCTTGTGACCCACATGGTCTTCGTGCCGCTTGCCGGTGGGGTCCCAGACATCGAGCTGCTCGTTGGCATACGCGAAGGGAATGTCGCCCACCAGATCGTAGAGATCCGAGCCTCTGGGATCCCGTCCGTGCTCGTGGCCGAAGTTGCAGCCCGTCCCGGGATCGGTGGGGGGATGCCAGGTGGGATAGGTCTTTCCGTCGGGACCCGTGGTCGCGTACTGGTTGTGCACCTCGACCGGGCAGGTATCTCCCGCGCCCGGCACCCAGGTGCGCATTGCGACGGACTGCTCGCCGGTCGGCTCAACGTCGGGAGACACCCCGTCGGAGCCGGCACAGGCGCACAGCAGCACCAGGGGCATTCCCGACACCGTGAACCGCACCATTCGATTCGTCATACGATCTCCCCCCAGAGACTGGCCTGACGTTGCGGGGTTTCTCGCCTTCGCTCCCTAATGCCTGGTAATCCCAATGCCGAACTGGACCACGAACAGCTTCAGGTCGTCCGCCACCCGGACGGCCTGGAAGCCGCCGTCGGCGGTGGTCTCCCGATTGAGATTCCCATTGGGCGTAGCGGTGAGATTCACGAACGGCACGATCGACAACACCGGGTTCACCCGCATTTCATAGCCGGCACCCAGGCTGCCGGTGAAGATCCGGGCCGCGAGGTGTTCCTCCTCCTCACTGGCACGGTAGAGGGAGTACCCCAGTCCCAGCTTCACGAACCACCCGTGCCGCGGGTTGGGATACCAGTAGCCGGCGACACCGACCTGCTCCAGGTGCTCGCTCACGTCGCCCTGCCCGCCTCGCCAGGCGAGCACCTCCCCGCCCAGCAGGAATGCCGGCGTGAGTGTGTCGCCGGCGCGCAGGTAAGCCGAGAGGCCGCCGCCTTCGCGCTCGCCGCCGCAAATGGCGCAGGCAAGATCGGTGAAGGCCTGACCCACACCACCGCCGATCCAGAAGCCTTGGCGTGATTGACTGGCGGTTCCGAAACCCTGCGCCTCGACCGGTGTGGTACGCGCGAACCACATCAGGCAGAGAAGCAGCGTGCAGATCCTTAACAGCGCTGGATCGGGCCGTCGCATCGACCCGACGCGGGCCGGTGCCAGGACTGTCGGGTTACTGCCGGGCCCAAACTGGATTGGCCGCCGCCCACGGCGGCGCGATTTGCGATCATCGAACGACATGGTCGTCTGCCTGGTCTATGAGAGGACTTCGAGCGAGACCAATGTTCCGTTTGGCGCTAGGCCTGAAGTAGCTCGCCCGCAATGACTTGGGAGGGGAAAGAAGCACGCCCTCCTTTCGTTACATGTGTGGTGCGGCAGCCCCGTCCTGGTGTCCCGATGCGATGTTGCAACGTCACCCCATCCGAAAGCCGGCTTCACAGCGACTTTGTCATAGTCTCATACAGAGGATGTGAGCTTCGGTACGCGAGGTGTGACAACACCAACAGGAAGCAGGAAGCAGGGAGCAGGGAGCAGGGAGCAGGGAGCAGGAAGCAGGGAGCAGGGAGCAGGAACCAAGAGAAGGAGGCGGGAGGCTTCATGGCTTGGCAACCAATCGTGGTCGGCGTCGATCAATCGCTGGCGGGAGTGCACGCGGCTGAAACCGGGGTGATGCTCTCCAACCTGATGGGCGTTCCCTGCATCCTGGTCCACGGGTCGCAGGACGTCTGGGTCGGGGCGGCGGGCGGCGCGGGACTGCTCGACGTCGCCACCATGACGGAGCAGGTCGCCGAGGCCGCGCGAGGAGCGGTCGAACGAGAGCTCGAGGGAAAGATCCCCGATGCCGTGCGTGAGACCCTCATCGTTCGTCCCGGACCGGTGGCTCGGGTACTGAGCGACGTGGTGAACGAACAGAACGCCGGATTGGTGGTGCTCGGCGCCAAGCGGCACGGAACCGTGGCCCGTTGGCTGGGCGGCAGCACCGCCAAGAACGCGGTGCGGGCCCTGCACTGCCCCGTCCTCATCTCCACCGGGCCCAAGCGGCCGGAGCGGATTCTGGTC
>DASWKS010000284.1:0-2852 GCA_036396495.1 Gemmatimonadales bacterium | reverse complement strand
GACCGGCCACCAGCCGCTGCACCTGCGTCACGATGGTTTGCCCCGTACGAAGACTCGGTCGGTAAAACGCGCATCCAGCTCCCGGTACCGCCGTCCCTTCCGCGCCAGATCGTCGATCACTGCGGCCAGTGCCCGCAGTTGGGCCGGGCCCGCATCCGGCCGCAACAGGAACCGCCGATCACCGGCTTCGAACACCACCAGTTGACGCTGCCGCGACGCCGAGACAATCGCCCGGAACAACCCAGGCTCAGTTTCCCTGACCCGGGCCACCAGCCGCGCCAGCAGGGGATCGGCCGGGACCACCGGTAGGTCGGCCGGCACCCGGGTCGGATCATATGGGAGCACCCGGCCACCAGCGTCGAGCAGGGCGAGGCCGCTGCGGCTCGGCGTGAGTGCGACCGGTTCGATCTCCTCGACCCGCAGCACCAGGGTCCCGGGCCAGCGGCGCCGTACCGATGCCCGGCGCACTCCTCGAATCCTGATCGCGGCGCGCTCGATCGGTGCCACCCGATCGAAGAGGCTCGCGTTCCGGGCCAGCTTGAGCCCCGCCACGATTTCGTTCCCGGTCAGGTATCGGGCCCCGACCACTTCCACCCGCCGTACTCGGAAAAAGCTGGCACGCTTGAGCAGGAGCGGGGACAGAAAGCCGAGAGCGAGTACCCCGACCAGGCCGGCGACGAGCCCGAACAGGTGTTTCCGGTTCACCCGCCGCCCTGCTCCCCGCTTCCCGCTTCCGGTCCCTGGCTTCCGCCCCCCTGCTCCCCACTGCCTGCTGCCTGCTCCCTGCTGCCTGCTCCCTGGTCCCTGCTTCCTGCTCCCTGCTCCCTGCTCCCTGCTCCCTGCTCTTTGGCTGTAAGCCGTTTCAGCAGCGCCGGTCCCAGGTTGGTGATGTCGCCGGCGCCCAGGGTCAACACCACATCGCCCGGCCGCACCGCGTCAGCGACCGCATCGAGCAGCTGGGCTGGATCGGCCATGAACAGCACTTGGGTGCCCCGGGCGCGGGCCGTATCGGCCACCAGGCGACCGCTCACCCCGGGGACCGGGGCTTCGCGCGCGGCATAGATCTCGGTGATGAACACCAGATCGGCACCCGCCACCGCCTCGGCCATGGCTCCGAACTGCACCGCGGTCCGAGAGTAGAGGTGAGGCTGGAACACCGCCACCAGTCGCCGCCCCGGAAAGGCCTGCCGCGCCGCGGCTAAGGTGGCCTTGAGCTCGGTAGCGTGGTGGGCGTAATCGTCGACCAGGGTTACACCCGCCGCGTCCCCCCGCCGCTCGAAACGGCGGCCTACCCCGGTGAAGCGTTCCAGCGCCTCCAACGCGGCCTCGAGCTTGCCACCCAGCGACACCACGACGCCTAGCGCACCGGTGGCGTTGAGCAGGTTGTGACTCCCCGGCACCGAAAGCCGCAGTGTGACCGTGTTCCCGCCGGGCAGCCGAACCACAGCCTCACTACCCCTGGCAGTAGCGTGCACGCCGCCGAGGCTCAGGTCCGGAGCAGCAAACCCAAACCGCCAGATCCGGGTGGCTCGCGCGGCGGAACTGGAGACTCGATTCGCCACCCGCTCCGACCCGGCATCGACGACTCCGATGATCGCGCGTTGGGCCCGACCGGCAAAGGTGGCGAACGCCGCCTCCATCGCGTCGACCGATCCCTCGTAGCATTCCAGGTGTTCCGGCTCCACGTTGTTGATCACGGCCACCACCGGATTCAGCTCCAGAAACGCCTGATCGTATTCGTCGGCCTCCACCACATAGAGGGCTTCACCACCGACTCGCGCGTTGCCGCCCCAAGTCGCCACGCGCCCTCCGGCCAGTCCGGTTGGATCGAACCCGGCGGCCACCAGGGCTTCGGTCGTCATGACTGTCGTTGTGGTCTTGCCGTGCGTACCTGCAATCCCGATCGTGCGTCCCGTCGCCACCAGATCGGCCAACGCCCGTTTGCGGGACACGATGGGAATGCCGAGTTCCCGCGCCCGAATAATCTCCGGATGATCGACCGGAATCGCGGCGCTGACCACTACCGCCCGGGCTCGGCCCACCGCGCCCGGGTCATGGGGACCGACCGTCGCTCCCCGGGCGGCCAGATCGGCGGCCCCTTCGGGCGAGCGGTCCGTGCCGCTCACCACTACCCCCCTCCGGAGCGCCAGAAGAGCCAGCGCACCCATCCCCGCACCGCCGATCCCGACGAAGTGAACCGGCCGGGAATCGCTGGGGAGAAAGAGGTTCATGGTTGACACCCTAATGTAAGTAACGGCAATTATTTGGCAACGTCACAACCCCCCATTTAGCCGCCCCAGTAGAGTCACTATTTCCACAGTGGCGTCGGGTTTTCCACGAGCCCGGGCACTGGCCGCAATCCGGTCACGACGAGCCGGGTCGGACAGCAGCGACCCGACGGTCTCGGCTAGCCGCTGACGGGTGAGCTGCGCCTGGGGCAGATGAAGTGCGGCGCCCGCCTCGGCCATGACCTGGGCGTTGCGCGTCTGATGATCAGCAGCCGCCGTGGGCAGCGGCACCAGAATGCTTGGCAGTCCCCAGGCGCAAAGCTCCGCGATGGTCATCATTCCGGCCCGGGTGACGGCCAGATCCGCCGCCGCGTAAGCGGGAGCGATAGGGTCCAGGAAATCGAAAACCTGCACCGAGGGCGGGCGATGCAGGTGGCGAAAATTCGCGTAGCTGCCGGAACCGGTCGCCCAGAGTATCTGAATGGAGCCGGCATCGCTCTCAGCCCACTCCGCCACCGTTCGATTGAGTGCCAGCGCGCCCTGGCTGCCGCCGGTCACCAAGACCACCGGCCGCCCGGGGTCGAGTCCGAAGCGCTGGTGGGCTCCAGCGCGCAGAGAAACATC
>DASWKS010000283.1:0-4059 GCA_036396495.1 Gemmatimonadales bacterium | reverse complement strand
CTTGCTGCCCGGCGGGAACTGCTCCGGGTCAGCGTACTTCCGGATCTCGCCCCGCTTGTTCCACGCGCCCAGGGCCAGCCCGCTCACCGGTGTGGTGAGAAAGCTCCCAATCTGCTCCACCACATCGGACGTCAGTTTGAGGTTCCGGAGCAGCGGCATCTGGTCTAAGGCTTCGGCCACCAGCTCGACGGCCTTGGTCACGCCGCGTGTCAGACTGGTGTCCTTGTCCGAGGGCGGCTCAAAGCCCAACGCGGCCCCCAGCGTGATGTCGTAGTCACTCATGGTATGGTTCCTCCCGCAAGATGATGCCATCAGGGACTGACAGCTCCAGCGGTTCAAACTCTACGGTCACCCTGAGCTCGGTCTCGATGAGCTCATGTTCTGGCGTAGCGAGGGCCGGCGGTTCCGCTTCGAGACGGACTCGAACCGCCGGCTTGATCCAACCCTTCCGGACGCCCACACCCGTCGCCAGGGCCAAACCGGCGATTCCCGCGCCGGCCGACACCACGAAGGGGATTGGATTGGCGATAGTGACGCTGATGGGCGTGCCGGGCGCCACCAGGACATCGGCGGCTGGTACCTGAGTCCTGACCACACTCCCCACCAGGCGGAGGCCGACATGCGAGTCGACGACCTGCATCCGCAGATTCGCGCTCCGGGCCTCGAGGGCGGCATCGTCAGGGTTGCGGTCGACCAGATGGGGTGTCGGGACCCCGGCGGCGCCCGTCGCCGTCAGGCGAACCAGCGTTTGCGGGCGCACTCGGGCGCCGGGGGCTGGTGCCTGGGCTGCAATGGTCCATTGCAGTACCGGTCCAGGGGCGGCAGCCGAATCCACCACCAGGTTGACGAAACCCGCGGCTCGCACAACTGCCACGGCAGTCGCAACCGGGGAGTCACGGACGTCGGGAACCAGTATGACTGGCAGCGGCGGTGGTGGCGGCGGCGCGTCGTCACCGGGATCGTCGCGCCCAACCGAGAGCTCCATCCCTGCGCCGCGGGCCACGCTGGTCCCCGGTCCAGGTGCCTGGCTCAGCACAATGTTGTCCGCACCCGCACGACGAGTGATGCCCCGGACAGTGAGGTGCCGCGCGACGATCGTCTCCGTAGCCGCCTCCAGCCCGAGCCCCACCAGTCGCGGCACGATCACCGGTACCTCGACCGGCCGAGCGTTGACCTCGAGTCCGACCGATTGCCCTGCCAGAAGAAAGGTTCCCGGCAGCGCCGACTGCCGCATCACGATCCCGTCCGGGGCGACCGGATCGGCCACGATGCCAATCGGGGCCGGCTCGAGTCCGAGACGCCGCAGGGTGTCTTCGGCCTGGGAGCGGGAGCGGCCGATGAGCGGCGGCACCATGACGGTGCGCTGCGGCGCCGTCAGCGTGATCCGCACCGCATCTCCGATGTGAACCGTGTCGCCGGCGTGCGGCTCCTGCGCGATGACCCGCGCCGCTCCGCCGGACTGGGGCACACTGTCGATGTGGCTCAGGACCAGACGGGCCCGTTCCACCGCGGCGCGGGCCCGCTCGACACCCAGATTGAGCAGCCGGGGCATGACGACCAGCGTGGTGTCCGGGTGAGGCCCTCTCGACACCCGGATCCGGACCGAGGTCCCGGGCTTGACCGACTCACCCGCCGGTGGGTCCTGGTGGGTCACCACTCCCGCAGTGGCATTGTCGTCGTAGTCCAGGTCCGGAGGGCGGGCGCGGAGGCGGGCCCGCTGGATTGACTCCCGCGCCGTGGCACTGTCCCGGCCGACCAGGCTGGGTACCTGAACCCGCACCTCCAGGCGAACGTCGAGCTGGACGGCTGACCCGGGTAGCGCCGGATCCAGCGGGTTCGGCTTCTGCGCCACGACCAGGGCCGTGGCGCTATCCGCTGAATTGACCACCGGTCCCTGAGCCACCAGCCGGGCGCCCCGAATCAAGCGCACCGCCTCCCGATAGGGACGGCCGACTACGTCAGGCACCCGCACCTGGACATCGTCGGTCGGCCCGTGCCATGACAGAACCAGCGTATCCACGCTCCCGGGTCGAATCGGGGTCCCGGGTGATGGATACTGCGCCAGGACGACCCCGAGGCGCCCCTCGCGTACCAGGGAGTCACGGGTGACCACGGTGATCCGGAAACGCCGGAGAATCTCTTCCGCCGCCGCGTAGGTTCGGCCGCGCAGGTCCGGCCGCCGCGGCAATTGTACGGTGGCAGCGGGTCCGGGGGGCTGTTGCGCCAGGACCAAGAGGAGCAGGCCGGTCAGTGACATGGCTGGTACCTCCGGCGCGTCACCCCCTCACGACTGGGGACGGGATCGGCTGCCCGTTGCTGTCGAGGGAGTAGGCGTACGCTTCCTTCAAATTCGCTTTGCCGCTGTCGGTGTACACCAGCAGGCGGCTACCGTCGGTGCGGGTCTTGACGATGCCGAACGCGGTCCGGCTGAAGCCAAAGAATTCGCCTCGCTTGGCATCCTTCTTCTTGTCGGAGAGACGCGCGAACCCTTCGAGGTTGAAGAAGGCCACCAGCTCGGTCACGAACACCAGGGGCTCGTCCACCCGGGAATGCCGCCCCAGTGCTCCCATCAGGGTGGCGCGGGGGTGGATGTACTCCTTTCGTGCCGACTCGTCCCCACTCGACACGATGCTGATGATGGGCGACACCATCTGGAAGAACGCGCCCGAAAAATCCGCCGAGCCGTGGTGCGGCACCTTGAAGACCTCGGAGCGGAGGTTGATCGCGCCTTGCTGGTGGGAGCGGGCGAGAATCCGGCTGGACTCGTCGTTCAGGTCGCCGGCGAACAGGTAACTGAACGCGCCGTAACGCAGCCGGAACACGATCGAATGACCGTTGATGGTGTGCGAGGCCGAGAGCCCGGTGAATCCCTCCTCGCCCAGCTGAAGCGAGTCGTGACCCACTCGGGGGCCTTTGGGAGGATTCCCCAGGAACGTGAGACCGGTGACGCCGCCCTTCTTGGTGAGGAACGGACCGAGCACGGAGATCTCGAGGTCGTCACCGGTGAAGAAGTCGAACGCGTCGTCGTCGCCGAAGGCGAGGCGGCGGAACTCGATCCCGGCCCGGGAGTCCCAGTCCTTGAGCGCCTTCTTCCACTCACGGAACGGGAGATTCATCTCCTGGTCCGGCACGGTCAGAGGATTGTTGACCAGACCGGTCAGGATGGTCTTGCCGTCGACCACCTTGGTGGGACCGAGACTCTCCTTTTCGGGAATCGTCTCCTGGTTCGCGTCCTTGCTCGGCCGCTTGACCAGACCGTTGTGGTAGACCCGGCGCGGCGCAATGAAGAGCCGCTTCCTCGGGTCCGCATTGGTCTCCGATTGGTGGATCTTGGTCAGGCCCGCGAAGTGATCGGCATCGCCGTGGGTAACGAGAATGCAATCGATCTCCCTGGGCTTGGCCTCGCTGGTCCCCCGGAACCGGGCGGCCAGGTATCGAGCAAAGAGCTGGTTGTCGCCGCCGTCAACCAGGATGACCTTCCCGTCCGCTGACTCGATGACGGCCCCGTCCCCCTGCTGCACGTCGACCATGTTGACCTTGAGCACCCGATTGTTCTTACGGGGAATGACTGAGTCGGCAGGTGCGACGCCCGAGGACGTGGTGGGGCAGATGAAGGCATCGGTGGGAACCGCGACAATGCTGCCGTCGGGCTTCTCCTCGAACCGGGCGGTTCGGATCTTGACATGCTTGGACGTGGTTTCCACCACCTCGACCTGATCGCCCCAGGCCAGGGTGTGAAGCAGTTCCTTCCGTTCCGGCTTGGCGAACACATCCGCGAGATCGACGTTGATGACGCACTGCGTTGCCATGGTACTGCCTCACTGGAGAGAACCGCCGTGGATTTGTCGGAGAACTGGAGAGCTAGGCGCGGGCCGGACGTCTGGTAACTAGCACTTGTGATAGGGTAACCCCTATCAAGCCTGATAGGGGCTCCGCAATGTGCTCGGAGGCTTAGACTTACGAACTCCGACCCTGGCCGTTCGTTACCAAACCGTTACATCGAACGGGCGGTTCAGGGGGCTCGAAGGCCGTTCTACTCTCTGGCTTTCAGCATAACGG
>DASWKS010000282.1:0-2687 GCA_036396495.1 Gemmatimonadales bacterium | reverse complement strand
ACAGGGTGGCACCCCGACCATCGAGACGCCGCGGTCGAGCCGCTGCCGTGCGTTCGATCGTCACAACGCCACTGGTGGTGGCACCGCACCCCGGGGGGACGACGCTGCGACTAGTCTGAGGGCGTGATGAAGCGGATCCTCTCGATCGACGGGGGAGGCGTCAGAGGCGTCATCCCGGCGGTCTGGCTCGCCGCGCTGGAGAAGCAGGTGGGCGGCCTCGCCCGAGACCAGTTCGACTTCGTGGCCGGCACCTCCACTGGGGCGCTGATTGCGGCGGCGGTGGCGGTGGGGATTCCGGCCCAGACGATCGTGGAGCTCTACGTCGACCGCGCGCCGAAGCTGTTCAGCAAGATCCCGGTCATCTCGACCATCCGGCGCATCCTGTTCGGGCACATGTACGACGTCGAGGAGCTCCATCGGCTCATCCGCCAGGAGCTGGGCAGCCCGGCCGCCGACTGGCAGCTGAACGACGTGCCGCGCGACATCCTCATCACCGCCAAGGGGCTGACCGACAGCCACCAGTGGTATTTCGTCAAGGGCAATCCGCGCAACTCCGGCAGGACCGGCACCCTGAAGCTTGCCGACTGCCTGACCGCATCGGCGGCGGCGCCAACCTTCTTCGCGCCGCGCGCGGTGCCGGGGATCGAGGGTCTGCTCGTCGACGGTGGCACCGGTGTGGCCGGCAACCCGGTCTACCAGGCCTGTGTCGAGGCCTTCCACTTCACCGACGGCTACTCGGAGACCGATACCGTCGTGGTGTCGCTGGGCACCGGCTACTTCCTGAAGCGCAAGCCCCCAACCTGGCTCTACCGATGGCTGAGCTGGCTGCTCGCCGAGCTGCTGCGATCGCCGGGCGAGCAGCAGACCGAGCTCGTCGACCGGCACTTCGGGGACGTGAGGTTCTACCGCGTCGACCTGGAGCTGCCAAGCGACTTCTCGATGGACGATGCGACGAAGATGGCCGACCTCAAGCTGCTCGGCGAGAAGCTGCTTCCCAAGATCGAGTGGCCGAAGATCCTGGACGGCACTGACACGCATTGGCTGGTTCGCAAGGGCCACCGGCAGCCATCGGAGTACGCTGAAGCGGTATAGCCCGCCTCTGGACGCGGGCGGCGGAATCCTCGATCCTTGACATTCCATGACGCGCCGATGGCTTCGTGCCCCGCTCTTGGCAGTCACGCTCCTCCTGCTGTTGGTGGCGCCCGCGCTTGCCGCCCCCAACAAGCTGTCCAACGGCGCAGTCAGCCCCGCGAGCGGGAACCCCGCGACAATCTTTACCTTCACGGTCCAGTACGAGGGCGCCGCGGCAACCGTCACGGCCTCGGTGGCGGGCTTGACGGTTCCGATGAGCCCCGTTCCGGGCTCGGCGAACGACACATTCCGTGGAACGGCCAGCCTGCCGGTCGGGTCTTGGCAGGTCACGTTCCTTGCCGATGCAACAACGGGCAAAGACGACGACCTCCCGGGTCCAACGGTCGTCGTCACGTCGGGCGCCACGCCGCGTCCGACGATCACGCCCACCCCGGCTCCCACTCCGCCACCGACGCCCGCACCAACGCCAATCCCCACCAGGCCGCCGATATCCATCACCGCCACGCCCCTGCAGCCGACCCCGCTGCCGAGCATCACGCCGAGCCCGGTTGAGAGCGGGAGCCCGGGTGCCAGCGGCTTCATCGGAGGATTCATCCGGACCCCGCCTCCAACCTCGACCCCGGATGCGGCGCCCGCCGTCGAAGGACCGGGTGTCGCCGACGAGATGTGGACCCTGGTGACAGGCGGGCTGATCGCGCTGTCCGCCCTGGCCCTGCTCGGGATGGTCGGCATCCTGCGTACACGCCGGCCCAAACCGGTTGACGAGCCTATCGGTCCGGCGGATTACCGACCGCCGACCGGCGACGAGTAGCCCGAAAGTACCCGCTCTCATACCCTCTCGACGGGACCGTCCGGATGCTCGATCCTGCCTGGCATGCCGCGTCGTCGGTCCTACGCCGCGCTCCTGGTGCTGGCGCTCCTCTTGGTGCTGGCGCCGCCGACGTTGGGCGCGCCGGGAAACCAGCTGAGCGAGGGCTCCGTCAACCCGGTGAACGGCACCACCGCCAACAGCTTCGTCTTTACGGTCCGCTACACCAGCGCCCAGGGACACCCGGCCACCAGCGTGTCGGCCACGGTGTCCACCTTCACGGTACCGATGGGCCTCATCGCCGGCACCGCCTCTGACGGCACCTTCCAGGGCAATACAAACCTGCCGGCAGGCTCGTTTAATGTCACTTTCTTGGCCGATGCGCAGCAGGGCTTCGACCCGTCGCTGGCAGGCCCCACCGTAACGGTGTCCTTCGCTCCGCCGCCCACCCCGGCTCCCACGCCGCCACCGACGCCCGTTCCCACGCCCCCACCCGCACCCGTGGCCACCCCGGTGGCCACCCCGGCCGCCTCCGCACCGTCGAGTCCGGCCGACGGCACGACCCCGTCACCCGGCAGCAGCGGCTTCATCGGGGGAGTGGTCGAGACGCCGCCGCCCAGCGGCCAGCTGGATCCGGGGCCGGCGATCGGAGGCGGCGACGTCGAAAGCCAGCTGTGGACGCTGCTGATCGGTGGGCTGATCGCGATCGGGGTGCTGACCCTGTTCGGGATCTTCCTCATCCTGCGTGACCGGCGGCGCAACACTGTCGAGGAGCGGATCACGTTGA
>DASWKS010000281.1:0-3831 GCA_036396495.1 Gemmatimonadales bacterium | reverse complement strand
GCGGGAAGCCGGCCCTCACGTCATCGCCGGACAGTCAGCGGTCGGAGGCGGCTCCTTCCCCGGCGCGCTGCTGTCGACCTTCCTGGTGGCGCTTGACCCGGCCGCCCTCGGGGTCGAGGACCTCACCCGTCGGCTCCGGGTAGGCTCGCCGCCGGTGGTGGGTCGGGTGGGTGACGGCAAGCTGTTGCTCGATCCGCGCACCTTGACCGACGAGGACCTCCCCCAACTGGCTGGCGCCATCCGGACCGCGCTCGAGGCATGACGCTTCGTCCGGCAGCGTTTCTCGACCGCGACGGCTCCATCATCGAAGACACCGGCTTCGTCCGTGACCCCGACACGGTGCGCCTGGTTCCCGGCGCCGCGGAGGCGATTGGACGCCTCAACCACGCCGGCTGGGTGGTCGTGGTGATCACCAATCAGTCGGGCCTCGCCCGCGGATTGATGACGCCGGCGGAGTATGACGCCGTCAAACGTCGCACCGAGCAGTTGCTGGCGAATGAGTCGGCCCGGATCGACGCCACCTACCTGTGTCCCCACTGGCCACCGATCACCGGTCCCTGCCAGTGCCGCAAGCCCGGCCTGGCCCACTACCGGGCTGCCATCGAGGCCTTCCACATCGATCCGGCGAAGAGTCTCTTCCTGGGCGACAAGCTGAGCGACATCCTGCCGGCCCGGGCGTTAGGCGGGCGGGGGGTCCTGGTCCGGACCGGTCAAGGCGCCCGATCGGAAGCCGACGCGAGGGCTGCGGGATTTGCGGTCGCCGCCAATCTCTTGGAGGCGGTGAATGCATTGACGATTGACGATTGATGATTGCTCCGCCCAACCGTTGGGACAGCGGGACGCAATCGTCGATCGTCAATCGTTCAATCGTCAATGGCTTTGACTGGCCGCTCCGCCCGCTCATCCCACCTCCAGCCCGGCTCCGGGGCCTCCAGCAGGATGCTGCCGTGCCAGCGGGACACGCCGGCCAACCGGAACCAGTCTTCCCGCCCCTCCAGCACGGCCCGTCCGTGATCGGTCACCTCGAACTTGGTCTGGAGGAATGCGTGGTGATCGTCCACTCGGGGAAGTTTGCCCTGAGCCCGGAGCAGCGGCGTGGGTCCCGACGCCAACAGCCGGAGCGTGGCGAAGAACCCGACATCGCCCATCCAGGGCCGGGTCTCGAAGCGTTGCACCGCGGGAAAGGCATGACCCGGCGTATCGGCTCCCGCCGCGAACACCATCAGGCTCAGCGATTCGGTGAGACTCAGCCCGGTTCGAGTCGAGGGGAGATCGGCCAGATGGCGCCGGATGGCGTCGGCCAGGAATTCCAGCTCGGGCGTCCCGCTGCTCGCCAGAGCCCACATGGCCTCCGGGTCCCCGCTCTGCAGCACCTCCCACGCCGTCCGGGCCAGCCCAAACTGGGCGGCCGTGACCGGTACCCGGGCGGGGAACAGGGTGGCCAGCTGCTCCGGACTCAGGTTGCCCAACCCCACGAAATCGGAAACCCCCGGATAGCTCCCGATGCAGATCAGGGACGTGTGTCCCGGGGCGATTTCGGCCAGCCGGTCGAGCAGGAACACCAGGATGCTCTGATCGAACAGGTCGGCTTCGAACCAGAGCACGACCTCGTCCTGCCGCGCCGCCGAGGCCAGCGTCAGATCCTCGGCCTCGAACTGATGAAGCACCTCTTTCGGGTCGCCGCCGAAACGGGCCGCGATCCAGGCACTCCGCTCCGCCCGGCGGGCCCCGTCATCAGGCCAGGCCCGGATCGGTCCCTCGCAGAGCGGATCGCACCACTTGGCCTTCTCGCCCGGAATGCCCGCCGCCTCCAGCATTTCCAGAATGTCGTCCCCGCATCTCAGGTGCAGCACAGTCACTCCGCGAATGTGGTAGGGTTGAGGGGTAAGGGGGGAATGAACGCAGAGTGCCCAATGCCGAATGCCCATGGCAGGGGTGTCCCTCTCCCTACCCTTCGCCTTGGGCACTGGGCATTCTGCATTCTGCATTCACTCACCCTTCAGCCCATCCCACCTCTCCCTTAAGTTTGTCGGGTGTATCGCATCGCCGTCGCGGTCTCGGGTCGCGGCAGCAACCTGACCGCTCTGCTGGGAACCCTCGGCGCCGGCACAGCCGCTCAGGTGGTCCTCGTCCTGAGCCACAATTCCGCTGCAGGCGGTGTGGTCTTGGCCCGCGCCGCCGCCATCCCCACCGCCATCTTCGCCGACCCGGCCGACCCGGCCGCCTGGCTGGCGGCGCTCGGGGCACTCCGCGTCGACCTGCTGGTGCTTGCGGGGTACCTCAAGCTGGTGCCGAGTCCCGTCGTGCAGGCGTACCGCGGGCGGATCCTCAATATTCACCCGGCGCTGCTGCCGCGGCACGGGGGACCGGGGATGTACGGCCTTCGGGTGCATCGCGCCGTGCTCGCGGCCGGTGACACCGAGAGCGGCGCCACCGTCCATCTGGTCGACGAGGAATACGACCGCGGCGCCATCATCGCCCAGGTGCGGGTGCCGGTCCTGCCCGATGATACGCCGGAACGGCTGGCCCAGCGGGTGCTGGGCGCGGAGCACCAGCTGTTGCCGGCTGCGGTCTTAAAGGCCGCCCAGGCCGGTGTCCCAGTACCATTCAGCTTTGAATTGGAGACCGCTCAGTGAGGGAGCTTCGATGCCCCGCGCGTTGATTTCGGTGAGCGACAAACGCGGGATGGTCGCCTTTGCCCAGGGGCTGGTAGAGCTGGGTTGGGAGATCGTCTCCACCGGTGGCACCGCCGCCGCTCTCCGGAAGGCCGGGGTCCCGGTCACCAGCGTGGACCAGGTGACGGGGTTCCCCGAGATCCTGGACGGCCGGGTCAAGACCCTGCATCCCCGGATCCACGCCGGCCTGTTGGCCCGGCCCGACATTCCCACCCACGCCAGCGCCCTGAGCGAGCACGGCATCCTGCCCTTCCAGCTGGTCGCGGTCAATCTCTATCCCTTCCAGGCCACCATCGCCAATCCGGGCGTGAGCTTCGAGGATGCGATCGAGAACATCGATGTGGGGGGACCGTCGATGCTCCGGTCCGCGGCCAAGAACCATCACTATGTGATCCCGGTGGTCGACCCCAAGGACTATCCCGTCGTCCTGGGAATGCTGCAGAGCGGCGCCGTCTCCGACGAACACCGCCGCGAATTCGCCGCCAAGGTCTTCACCCACGTGGCGGACTACGATGCCGCTATCGCGGGGTACCTGACCCGTCCCGACGACCGCATGCCGGCGCGGATCAACCTGTCGCTGGAACGGGTGATGCCGCTGCGCTATGGGGAAAACCCCCACCAGCAGGCCGCCCTGTACGCCGCCGAAGAACCCCGCGGCATCCGGGACCTGCGCCAGCTCCAGGGCAAGGAGCTCTCCTTCAACAATCTGCTCGACATCGACTCGGCGATCTCCGCCGTGACCGCCTGGGGTAACCGTCCGGCCTGCGCCGTCATCAAGCACACCACGCCCTGCGGCATCGCCGTGGGGCGCAGCGCGATCGACGCGTTGCATAAGGCCCGCTCCACCGACCCCACGTCGGCCTTCGGCTCGGTGATCGCGATCAACACGGTGATCGACCGGATCATCGCCGAGGCCCTGCAGGATCTCTTCGTCGAGGTAGTGGTCGGGCCGACCGTCCACGACGAAGCCCTGGCGCTGTTCGCCGCCCGGAAGAACCTGCGGGTGGTGGAGCTGCCGATCAGCAGCGGGGTCGGCTCGTTCGACTGGAAGCGGGTCCGGGGCGGATTCCTGGTGCAGGAACGCTTCGTATTCGATCCCAGCGAGGACGGCTGGAAGATCGCAACCCAGCGGGAACCGACGCCCACCGAATGGGAC
>DASWKS010000280.1:0-2021 GCA_036396495.1 Gemmatimonadales bacterium | reverse complement strand
CATCACGAGCGACCGCTGGAGCCGCTCCGGCTGGCGGAGGCGGTGCTGCCGATCCTGGCCCCGCTGCGGCTCGCGCTTCACCTGGAACCCGGGCGATACCTGGTGGGAAGCGCCGGCCTGCTGGTCACCACGGTCCTCTATCGCAAGCACGCCGGCGGGAAGGAATTCGTGGTCGTCGATGCCGGCATGAGCGACCTGGTCCGGCCCAGCCATTACCTGGCGTACCACGACATCGTCGCGGCGCGAGACTCGGGCCGGCCGAGCCGCCTGATGGACGTGGTGGGGCCGATCTGCGAAAGCGGTGATTTCCTGGCGCTGGAACGGGAGCTTCCCGACGTGCAGCAGGGCGACGTGCTGGCGATACTGGGCGCCGGGGCCTACGGGTTCGTGATGGGTTCCATCTACAACGGCCGGCCGCGACCGGCGGAGCTGCTGGTGGATGGGGGGAAATGGGGAGTGGCACGGGCGCGGGAGACCGTCGCGTCGTTGATGAGCGGTGAAGTCGCACAACCATTGATGATACCCGATTGACGATTGACGATTACACCGCAACCCGAGGATGACCCGTGACAACAGCCGCTCACGTGGCCAATCGCCAATCGTCAATCGTCAATGAGAAGGACCTCGTGTCACACCATCCCGGCATACTGATCCTGGATTACGGCTCCCAGTTCACCCAACTCATCGCGCGACGGGTGCGCGAGGCGCACGTCTACTGCGAGATCCATCCCCCCACCCGGTCGCTCGACTGGATTCGGGCTTGGCAACCGAAGGGCATCATCCTGTCGGGCGGACCGAACTCGGTCTACGAGCCGGGCGCGCCGGTGGGACCGGAGGGATTGCTGGAGCTGGATCTGCCGATCCTCGGTCTGTGCTACGGCATGCAACTGCTGGCCCGGATGGCGGGCGGCTCCGTGGTCGGGGCCGACCGGCGGGAATACGGACGCGCCACGGTGCGAGTGGAGGGCGGCCGGCTGTTCCGCGGGTTCGATCCCGGTGAGGAGACGCCGGTCTGGATGAGTCACGGCGACCATGTGGATCAGCCGCCCCCCGGCTTCGTCAGCACCGCCTCGAGCGCCAACTCCCCAGTGGCCGGGTTCGAGCATCAGCACCGGCCCATCTTCGCGGTCCAGTTCCACCCTGAGGTGGCCCACACCGCGCGGGGCGGTGAACTGATCGCCAATTTCCTGTTCGACATCTGCGGCTGCGTGCCCGACTGGACCGCGGGCCATTTCATCGAGTCCGAGGTCGCCCGCATTGCGGCGCAGGTCGGTCCTTCGGCGCGGGTGATCTGCGGGCTCTCCGGCGGAGTCGATTCCAGCGTCGCGGCGGCACTGGTCCACCGGGCGGTGGGCGACCGGCTGACCTGTATCTTCGTCGATCACGGGCTCCTCCGGCAGCACGAGCGCGACCAGGTGGACCACACGTTCCGGAGCCATCTGGGCATCGACCTGCGGGTGGTGGACGCCAGCGGGCGCTTCCTCGAGCGCCTGGCCGGTGTGCTCGACCCGGAAGAGAAGCGGCGCCGCATCGGCCACACCTTCATCGACACGTTCGAACAGGCGGCTCAGGCGGTCGGACCGGAGGTGGGATTCCTGGTCCAGGGGACGCTGTACCCCGACGTCATCGAGAGCGTCAGTCCCCGAGGCGGTCCCTCCGTCACCATCAAGACCCATCACAATGTCGGGGGTCTGCCCGAGCGGCTCCCCTTCACGCTGATCGAGCCGCTGCGGGAATTGTTCAAGGACGAAGTCCGACAAGTGGGCCGGGAATTGGGACTCCCGGAGGAAATGGTCGGACGTCACCCCTTTCCGGGTCCGGGACTCGCGATACGAATTCTGGGAGAAGTGACGCCTCCGTCCCTCGACCTGCTGCGCCGGGCCGACGCAATTTTTCTGGAGGAGATTCGCGCCGCGGGGTTGTATGACGACATCTGGCAGGCGTTCGCAGTGTTGCTCCCGATCCGGTCGGTCGGGGTGCAGGGCGATTTTCGGACCTACGATCTCACTGTGGCCCTCCGG